>ONLM01000216.1 GCA_900318695.1 uncultured Eubacteriales bacterium
AAGGCACCACAATGCTAACCTGTGTTTCCGGCGCATCCTTTTTTTACTTTTCCCGGTTCAGCGTTTCATTTTTACATGAATATCCTGCAGGCGCTGCAAAGCAGCCTGCAGAGTTTCATCCTTCTTTGCAAAATGAAAACGGATCAGATTATTGACCGGTTCATGGAAAAAGCTGGAACCCGGCACGGCTCCGACGCCGACCTTTTCTGCAAGGTCATAACAGAATTCAAGATCGCTCTCATATCCCCACTCTGATATGTCCACCATAACATAATAAGCACCCTGTGGTTTCTGAAAGGTAAGCCCCGCCTGAGAAAGCCCGTCGCAAAACAGTTCCCGTTTATGTGTGTATTTTTTCTGCAGATCATCATAATAATCCTGATGAAAACGAAGCCCTGTTACTACCGCTTCCTGCAATGGCGCAGCCGCACCGACAGTCAGAAAGTCATGTACCTTTCTTATACGGTCTGTAATCTCCGGCGGTGCGATCGTATAGCCCAGTCTCCATCCGGTAATGGAATATGTTTTAGATAAAGATCCTGTTACAATGGTTCGCTCTCTCATGCCGGGAAGCGCCGCCATATATACCATCTTATTGGGTGCATAGATAATATGCTCATATACTTCGTCTGTCACCACGTATGCATCATATCGTTTAATGATTTCTGCAATGGTTTCCATTTCTTCCTGTGTAAATACTTTTCCGGAAGGATTGGAAGGATTGCAAAGCACCAATGCCTTGGCTCCATCCTTAAATGCCTGTTCCAGTACATTCGGATCAAAATGAAATTCCGGAGGAACCAGCGGAATATAGATCGGCTCCGCTCCCGACAGGATGGCATCCGCTCCATAATTCTCATAGAACGGTGAAAAAATCGCCACCTTATCTCCGGGATTACAAATCGTCATCATGGCCGCCATCATGGCCTCTGTGCCGCCGCAAGTAATCACGACTTCCGTGTTTGGATCAATGGGAATGTTCATGTAATGGGATTCCTTGGCGGCCAGTGCCTCTCTGGTATTCTGTGCGCCCCAGGTAATGGAATACTGGTGGAAATCCTCATCTGCCACCTGTTTCAAACGATTCAGAATCTCCTTTGGCGGTTCAAAATCAGGGAAACCCTGGGAAAGATTGATTGCGTCATATTTATTGGAAACTCTGGTCATTCTACGAATTACGGAATCTGTGAAATTGGAAGTTCTGGTTGATAAAGGTCTCATGCTGTTCTTACTGCTCCTTATTCATTTCTAAAACATATCATTCTAATACCCGTGGAAAGCGGGGAGTCTTTCCACGGGTGCAAAAACCGATTTTGCATCGACAAAATCGCTTATTTATACTGTGCAAGAAGATCCTGATCCCAGCCCACATTGATAAAATATCCGCCATAGGTATCATTAAAGACCTTCTTTGTCTCGTCAGACTGGAATGCCTTGATTACCTTGTCGTATGCAGCGACAAGTCGCGGATTGCTCAGATCGTCTGTCTTTGCGGCAATCAGATTCCAGTATTTCTGCTCATCCAAAACACTGTCCTTATAAACCGCATCCTCTGTCTTGAGACCGAAATCAAGCGCATAGTTGCCATTGACAACCGCTGCGGTTACATCCGGTAAAGCGGAAGGAATGGTATTTGCCGCAAGCTCCTGAATGGTAATGTTTTTCGGATTGGAATCAATGTCATCAAGAGTAGGATTAAAGTTGTCATTGTCCTTTAAGGTAATTACACCGGCAGCTGCCAGAACCTTAAGGGCACGTCCCTCATTGGTCAAATCATTCGGAACGGCAATCGTATCGCCATCCTTTAATTCATCGATGGATTTGATCTTATTGGAATACACATTCAGCGGGATAATGAAGGTATTTCCGATTGCCTGAATCTTATAATTATACTGCTCGATTTCCTTTGCCAGATAAATCTGGTGCTGGAATGCATTAAGATCGATTTCGCCGTTGGCCAGCGCATTGTTCGGCGTTACATAGTCCGTAAACTGAACGATCTTCAGATTGATGCCTTCCTCCTTTAATGTTGCAACCGCCGGTGCCCAAAGATCCTCATAAACAGAACCGACAACGCCGATCTTCAGATCGATAGGATCGTTTTTGAAATCAACCGCTTCCGTTGCTGCCGCTGTTGTTTCACTCTGTGCCTCTGTTGCGGATACCGTGGTTTCTGCCGATTTTTCCGTTGTCTTTGCTTCTGTTGCAACCGGTGTTTCTGTTGATCCGCATCCCACTAAAACAGCTGCCGCCAATAATGCTGCATAAAAAGACTTTTTCATAATTTTTCTCCTCTCCAACTTCCTTAATGTGTATTTTTCCTAGCGATTTTATCGCCGGTTATCTGAATAATGCTGACCGCCGCCACCAGAACGATCACCGTGGCCCATGTAATATCCTGCATATTTCTGTCATGTCCATACCGGATGGCAAAATCGCCCAACCCTCCGGCACCTACAGCTCCGGCCATGGCAGTGAGACCGAGAAGACTGATGGCTGTAATTGTTGTTGCCCGGGCCAGCGGTCCGATACTTTCTCTTAGGTATACTCTGGTAATGATTTCCCATGGACTGCAGCCCATAGATTCTGCAGCTTCCACCAGGCCCTCGTCTGTCTGTGCCAATGCAGACTGTACCTGACGGGTAAAGAACGGAACCGATCCCAGAACCAGCGGAACGATCGCACCCTGTACACCAATAGCCGTCCCCATAAGTAATCTTGTTAACGGCATAACAGCAGTCAAAAGAATGATAAACGGAATCGATCGAAACAGATTTGTGATTTTATCCAGCGCCTGAAATACCGGCCTGTTTTCAAGAATTCCTCCCGGCTTTGTTACCGTAATTGTAATTCCGAATCCAAGGCCTAAAATAAAGCCTATCCCTCCGGCCCAAAGAACCATAATGAATGTGTCCTGAATGGATTTAATGAAATCAGGCCATTTGTTTATGAGATTGGGGAATATCTCAGAAAGGATTTCGTGCATCTTTGATTACCTCCACACCAACATTTTTATTCCGGATATATTGAATGGCATTATCGATCCGGTCGGATTCGCCATGCAGTATCACTACCGTTCCACCGATAGGAGCTCCTCCAATGATTTCCACATCCGCAAGTACGATATTGATATCCAGATCAAACTGTTTTGCTGCCGTAGAGATTAACGGCTCGGACACATCTTTTTGACGGTAGGAAAACTTTGCCAGAACATCGCCCTTTTCAGGAGTCACTCCCGGAACATGATCTGCTACCATCTGCTCGATTTTGGAAAGATTAGAAGTCGTCCGGATAAAATTCTTTGTCAATGGATGCTGAGGATTTGCAAAAATATCAAAAACATCTCCCGATTCCACAACCACACCGTTTTCCATAACTGCCACACGATTGCAGATTTCTTTAATGACTTCCATCTCGTGTGTGATTACTACAATGGTGATATTCAGTTCTTTATTCAGCTTCTTCAAAAGCTGGAGAATCGCACCGGTGGTCTGCGGGTCCAATGCGGAAGTTGCTTCATCGGAAAGAAGAATCTTAGGATCATTGGCCAGAGCTCTTGCTATCGCCACTCTCTGTTTCTGACCGCCGGAAAGTTCTGCCGGATATGCATTTTCTTTATCCGAAAGATCCACCAGCGAAAGAAGCTTCCGAACCTTCTTCTGAATGTCCTCTTTGGAAAGTCCGCTTCCTTTCAAAGGAAAAGCAACATTTCCGAAGACGGTACGGGAAGGCATCAGATTAAAATGCTGGAATATCATTCCGATTTTTTTACGTTCGGCCCTAAGTTCCTTAGGAGAAAGTGTCATAAGATCCGTTCCGTCTATTTTTACGCTTCCGGAAGTCGGTTTCCCCAGTAAATTTATACATCGGACCAAAGTTGACTTTCCGGCTCCGGAAAAACCTATGATTCCGAAAATCTCTCCATCTTCTATCGTAAGAGAAACATTCTTTACCGCATCCACCTGTTTGTCTCCCGCCTGGAAGGTTTTTACGATATCTGCTAATTCAATCACGTTATGCTCCTTACCCCTCTTGATTTCCTGTCTGTTTCAGGCATGCAGAAATCGTATCACCATTAAACTTCACTGTATAATCTGCATTTTTTATGTTTTGCTATAGCTTTAATCTATTGCTGTGCTTTTCCTATACATTCCTTTTCTGAAATTTATGCGAAATTTCATTACAAAATAAAAAAAACGCATGGAAGTTTTTCCTTCCATGCCTTACATGCCTTTAATCCTTTCAGAATTTCCTGAAATATATGATCAATATCCCAGATCTTATGTCCGTTTCTTTCCAGAAACTGATTTGTAAAACGGTACACTTCTTCCAAAACCAGTTTTCCATGTTCCATATGGGCTAACATATGCCGCCCCGAGGATGCTCCAATGTCGATCGCCAGATAATAGTGCTCCATTAGTATTCTCCGATTTTTCCTGATTTTCGTTCATAAAGAAAACGTTCATTTTTACGTATCGTTCCCTTATACTCGTAATGCTTCCGCCAGCGCCAATACCGTCAGCGATTGTCCATACGCCATCGGTGCAATCATGACATTCTGATAATGTGCCCGATCCATTCCGATTGGAGTACCTGCCGATACATTCTGTACCGTTCCGTCTTCAGCAATATTGTTCAGTATTCCTTCTATGGCATGCTCTGCACAGTTCAGATAGCTTTCATCCAAAATTCCCATGCGGATTCCTTTGAGTATTCCCGCAGTAATCGCAGCGGAACCCGAAACTTCTTCGTAACTTTCCGGATGATCCAGCACGGTATGCCAGAGCCCCTGTTTACTTTGCAGCTTTCGCAATGTTCTGACCTGTGAACGGAATGTATCCACCAGATATTGCTTCACAGAAGCACGAAGCTGCGATCCGGATGTTTCTAGAAAGTCCGGAACAGCCACGGTGAACCAAGCATCGCCACGGCACCAGAATACACCGCCAAAATTCGTTCGATCCTTAAAATTCCAGCCATGATAAAACAGTCCTGTGTGGGGATCGTAAAGATATTTGATATGAAGCAGCATCTGGCGTTCCGCTTCTTCCAGCCAGTCTTCCCGTCTCTCAAGTACAGCCATTTTATTCAGGAACAGAACAGTCATAAACAAGGTATCGATCCATAGCTGATTTTCATTTAAAATTACACTATGACCGAATTCATCTCCGCTGGTTACATGCTGAAAGCCCTGTTCTTCTGTCCGTGGAAGTCCCTGCATCAGCCACTCGGCCCATTCGATGGCCAGCGTCCGATACCGTGAATCTTCGTTTATAAAATCCGTTAGCGTTAACATAGGCGCTGTTGTGTTCACATTTCTGACCGGCAGTCCTTTTGCCAGATTCTGATCGTACCAGTTTCGAAGAAAAGAACGATACTCTTCTCTATCTTCCGTTTCCAGAATTTTGTGAAGTCCATATAGTCCGACTCCCTGTGGCCAGTCCCATATGGAAATACCACTGTCTCTGCGATTAAATGCCGCCACACGATCGTCCTCATCGGATAACCGGTCCCGTTCCGAACGCTGCTCGAGGTGCATAAGTTTATCAATTACAAGATCCCGTTTCTGTCGTACTTCCTCTTTTGAATATGTCATTTTGCTTTCCTGCCTTTGCCTTTCTTTTGCTGCAATGGTTTCATGACAAACGTTCTATTTCTGTGCCGGCTCCGGCATTTGCCAGAATGCACACGCCTCATTCAGCCAGTCTTCTGCATCCGTTCCCTTTCCAAGTCCGAAGCTGTGCCCTCATCTTTCGCCAAACCGTGTGATATGTCGACTTCCAAGTTCTGTCATACGCCGGTCCAATGTATGACTGGATGTCACCGGAACAGTCGGATCATCTTCCATATGAATGAGATACGTATCCGGAAATGTCTCTGTCATTTCATGCAAAAGATCCCATTTTTCCAGATTCTGCCGCGTATAATGTTCACCGCACATACGGTATAGGTACTGGGCAGCCGTATCCGCTTCTTCTTTTTTCCCTTCCTTCCGCAGTTTTTCCACTGCAAAGTAAAAGTCCATCGTTCCGATTCCCGGATAACAAAGCCAAAGTGTGTGCGGAGCAGGAATCTGCTCATTTCGTAAAGCCTCCAATGCAAATCCGGCAGCTAGATGCCCGCCTGCTGACGCTCCGGAAACCGCATAATTTTCGGTTGAAACCCGTAACTGCTCCTTATGTTTCTCAATATACCGCACCGCCTCGACAGTATCCTCGACGGCATCACTTAGACAGCCATAATAGCCGCAGCGATATACCAGAAGGAACGCATTATATCCCAGCCGATTGATCTCGGTGGCCAATGGATAGCCCTCAACCAGCATCCATTCCCGGTTATATCCGCCGCCCGGAAGAATAAGCACATACGGTTTTCCCGGATGAACCGCATAATTCAAAAGGCAGACTTCTCCCCGTTTTTCTTCTTTCTCTTTCACCGGGCCGGCCAGATATTCCACCGGATACTGATGTAATGATTTCGGCTTCTGTGCCGCTTCTTTCGCCCATGCATGCGTCCGATTCCATTCTTCCGGATAGAGAGGAATCAAAAAATCATCTCTCCGGCATTGCAAAGCCAGATCCTGCAATGCATCCAGGAGTCCGCACTTCTCGACTCCATATTCTTTTAAACTGCTCTCCAGCTTTTTTTGATCCGGATGCGTAAAAAACAGATCCTCCACCTTTCGAAATACCGGCATCCGGCTCAGCTCCCGGATTGTTGTATTAGAATGAAACATATGCTTTTCCTGTTAAATCCTTTTCCTTTACATACCGATCAAATCAAAAATTTCAAAGGAAACCAAAAGTTCACAGTCCTTCTTCGGATTTGCATAACGGATTTCTGCCGTCCGTCTAGTCTCGCTGTAATACCATCCGGACTCTGCGTTATCAAAGGCCTCGCGATCCAGATAATGCGTCAGCATCTGATTCTCCAGCTGGACAAATACCGGTGCCTTTTCCTTATGGATCAATTCAATAAATACACTGTCAACAGAATCTTCGTAGCGGCCTTCTGACGTAAACCGTACCTTGACTTTTGCTCCGCCGGACATCGTTATGGTTGTCTTCCGATAGATTCCCTTCTCATAATCATTGCTAACACCATCATCGTCATAAAGCACATATTCGGAAACAGCACTTTCTTCCTCTTCCGGAGCCAAAATCAGGTGCAGCTTTTTCACCGTATCCCGTTCCATGCTGTAAATCGGGTTGTCCGCCATTGGCAGAATCGCACCGCTGCGAATAAAACGAGGAATCGAATCTATCGTAACAGGAACCGTAATGGTCTGTCCTCCCGCATACTTCTTAAAAGAATGCTCGTAATCATACCAGTCGGCACCGGCCGGTAAATAAACCGCCTGCGTTGTGACTCCCGGTTCCAGAACATTCCGGATCAGCAGATCGTGTCCCAGCATAAATTCATAGTTTTCGTCGTAACAGTTCTCATCCTGTTGGAATTCATAAACCAGCGGGCGCATAATCGGCGCACCTGTGGTATGGGCCAGATATTCCAGACTATAAAAATGCGGTACCATACGATAACGGTACAACATAGCATTACGAATTCTTTCCGTGCTGTTCCGATACATCCATGGTTCGGTTACGGTATTGTCATCATTCGCGGAATGAATAGAAAAACGCGGCTGAAAAATACCATGCTGTACCCAGCGGACAAACAGTTCTTCTTCCGGACACGGTCCTGCGAAACCGCCAATGTCGGCACCTTCATTTGGCTGACCGGAAAGTCCCATATCCAGAATGGTTGGAATATTGCCGCGGAGCGTCCGCCAGCTTGTCACATTGTCTCCGACCCAGGTCTGGGCATATTTCTGAATGCCGGCAGACCCCGCACGGCAGACCACATATGGCCGTGCATCCGGATCGTGTTCTTTTACTGCTTCCCATGCAAGGCGACACATAAGCGTGGCCATGATCGACTTAAATTCGCCGATTGTGCCTCCCTTTCCGTCATAATCCACTCTGGCATCATGATCCATCAGACCATCGTATTCGCAATTATCATCCCATACTGAATTGGTACCTAAGGCAATCACCCGCTCTGTAAGATGTTTTTTCCACAGTGCCCGTGCTCTTGGGTTGGTATAATCAAAATAGGCTCCCAGACCACCCCACCAGTTACAAATCGCGGTCTGCTCCGGATGTTCGCTGTCCTTTACAAAGATGCCTTCTTTTTCAAAATCCTCATACATTGGGTGTACTTTCAGAACGCCCGGCTTAACATTCGGGACATTCTGCGCACCTTTTTCATTCATGGCCCTGAAATATGCCGCAGGATCCGGAAAGCGCTCCGGGTTCCAGGTAAATACGCAACGTTTGTTGTTTTCCTGCACCGTATAGCCCGAAGATAAGTGAAAACCGTCAATCGGAAATCCCTTTGCACGCACCATATCTACAAAATTTTCCAATGCCGCATCACAGTCCTTCGGCAGCTCGGAATAGTACATGGAGGAACCCTGATAGCCCAATGCTCTCTTTGGCAGCAGCGCCGGCCGGCCGGTCAGCATGGTATACCGGTCAAGGACCTTGGCAATACTTCCGCCTGCCAGAATAAATACATCCAGATCGCCACCGTCTGTCTGATAATATGTATACCGGCCAAAATAATTACTCTTTTCACAGCCCATGTTGAAAACACATTCATAGCTGTTATTGTAATAAATTCCCGTTGCCTGTTTCGAATGCCGATTCAGCACAATATAGAACGGAATCTGCTTGTACATGGAATCACAGGTCTCCGGATCATAAGACCAGGAATCGGTTCCCCGTTCGCGGATCAGCCTCTCATGTTTATTCAGCGGTCCGTTCTTTTCTCCGAAACCGTAATATGCATCATCATCCACCATACGGATGTAATTTGTGCGCCGGTGATTACCATCTTCCATAAATCCGTTTCCGGGAACAGATTCATAAAGCACATTGCCGCTTTCATCCATGACTGTAACCATAAACGGCTCTCTTTGAATCTTTACCGAAAGTTTTTTACTTTTGAACACATACTCATTTTCCTGAAAAGAAACCGAAGCTTCCGCCGGGCGGACGTGATTCCGCTCCGGAAACAACGGATCCAAGCGGTCTTTCCAGGCAACCGTCTCCAAAATATACGATGCGTCCTCTAACAACGATGTATCCTGCGTCTTCTCCACTTC
>ONLM01000215.1 GCA_900318695.1 uncultured Eubacteriales bacterium
TCTATTCAATAGAATCTTCAGGGTCTGTGTATTATTCGATCTTTGATTTTCAAGGTTCGATTCGCTTTCGTTTTTCGCGACAGCCTGTATATAATAGCAAAGCTGTTTTGAAATGTCAAACATATTTTTTTGAGTCTGAAGAATTTAAATTCAAGCAGCTCTAAATGAATAAAACAAACATTCTATTCATTTTTCCCTTTAAAAGAGAAACGGAGCAGGAGGGATTTGAACCCTCGCGCCGGTTTAACCCGACCTACACCCTTAGCAGGGGCGCCTCTTCGGCCTCTTGAGTACTACTCCAACAAATCTTTCGATTTCTCATATCCCTGCCAAGGAAGAATGCTCTTCATTTGGGATATCTGCACCCTTCAAAAAGGGTGCTTATGTATATTATCAATAATAAATCTTTATGTCAACACCTTGTTTTTCTTTATTTTACGGTGTTTATATACATTTCATTATGTTGTATGCAAAGAAAAAAGGCACCACATCATATTGACATGGTACCTTTCTGAATTTAGCTATTTTTTTCTTCTGGATTTTCTGACTCTACAGGATCGACATTCTGGTTTTCTTGATTTTCATCTTGAGATGCCTCCGTTGTAGATTCACGAACTTTAGCTATCGAAGCTACAACAACATCAGAATTTGGATCAATATTCATAAATCTTACTCCTGAAGTGTTTCGTCCGATATCCTTGGCATTTTCCAATGACATACGAATGATAACACCTTCATTCGTAATAAGCATGATTTCACGTTCCTTATCGACGAGTTTGAATCCAACAAGATTTCCGGTTTTTTCCGTGATCTTATAACAACGTAGTCCCTTACCACCACGATGCTGGTTCTTGAATGCATTGACATCTGTAAGCTTGCCCATACCTTTTTCTGATACGACAAGAGCGTACTGTCCCTGAGACAGTTTCTGCATACCTATGATTTCATCATTACCCGTCAGTGTTATACCCTTTACACCCATAGAAGAACGGCCTGTTTCACGAATGTCGCTTTCATTGAAACGGATTGCCATACCATTCTTCGTTCCGAGCATGATATCCTCTCCTGAATCCACTAGTTTTGCTTCAATAAGCTGATCATCATCTCGAAGTGTAATTGCTATAAGTCCGGATTTCCGCACATTAGAGTATTCTCTGATCGGAGTTTTCTTTACAATACCATTTTTGGTGGCAAGAATCAGATATTGGTCAGAATCGTCATAATCTCGCAAAGCAAAGCTTGCGGTTACACGTTCATCTGCTCCGAGCTGAAGCAGATTTACAAGTGCCGTACCACGACTTGTGCGTGATGCCTCCGGGATATTATATGCCTTAATACGGAAACAACGTCCTGTATTCGTGAAGAACATAATGTGATGATGATTTGTGGTCATAAAAAGATCCTCAATATTATCATCATTGATGGTCTGCATACCCTTAATTCCCTTACCGCCTCGATTCTGCTGATGGAAATTCTCAGGAGACATACGTTTAATATATCCAAGTCGTGTAGCGGCAATTACAGTATCATCATCCGAAATCAGATCTTCATCGTCAAGCGTGTCATCATATCCAAACTTTGTACAACGAGCTGTTCCATATTTGTCCTTGATAACATCAATTTCTTCTTTGATGACACCAAGCATTTTCTTTGGATCTGCAAGAAGACTCTGATAATATGCAATCTTCTTTTCAAGATCTTCATACTCTTCCTTCAGTTTGTCTCTTTCCAAACCGGTTAAGTTACGAAGACGCATGTCTACAATTGCCTGCGCCTGTACATCATCAAAACCGAATTTTGCCATAAGAGAAAGTTTTGCTTCTTCAGTATTCGCTGCCGCACGAATTGTATGAACAATCTCGTCAATATGATCAACCGCTTTAAGAAGTGCCTCTAAAATATGAGCTCGCTCCTGGCATTTATTAAGATCAAATTTCGTACGACGGGTGAATACATTAACTTGATGCTTTAAATATTCATTTAATACTTCAAGCAGGTTAAGGGTCTTAGGTTCCCCATTTACAATACACAGCATAATTACACCAAATGTGGTCTGCAGCTGAGTATGTTTATATAACTGGTTTAATACAACGTTTGGATTTGCATCTTTACGAAGTTCAATATTGATTTTTGAGCTTGATCCTTTACCGGATGCATCATTGATGTATGTAATTCCGTCAATTTTCTTGTCTTTTACAAGATTGGCAATATTCTCGATTACACGGGAACGATAGACCATATACGGTAATTCTTTTACAACAATCCGATGTTTACCATTTTGCATCGGTTCAATTTCACAAACGGCACGGAGCTTGATTTTTCCTCGTCCGGTACGATATGCCTCCTCAATGCCTTTTTTTCCAAGAATAATTCCACCAGTAGGAAAATCCGGACCGGGTATCGATTCAATAATCTCTTCAATTGTAGTTTCTTTGTCATTGATTTTATTATCAATGATTCGGTCAACAGCATTGATTACTTCCCCCAGATTATGTGGAGGAATATTTGTTGCCATACCTACAGCAATACCTGTTGCACCATTTACAATCAAATTTGGAAACTTTGCCGGGAGTACACTCGGTTCATCGTATTCGTTAGAGAAATTCGGCATGAAATCAACGGTGTCCTTGTTGATGCCGGCAAGCATTTCTCCAGCAAGTTTAGACATTTTTGCTTCCGTATATCGCATTGCCGCTGGTGAATCTCCATCATCAGAACCAAAGTTTCCCTGCTTATCTACGAGAACATGCCGCATGGACCATGGCTGACCCATATATACAAGTGCTCCATAAATGGATGAGTCTCCATGCGGATGGAATTTACCCATACATTCACCGACAATAGTCGCGCACTTCTTTGTTTTTTTATCCGGTGTTACTCCAAGTGACTGCAATGAATATAAAACTCTTCGCTGTACCGGCTTCAGTCCGTCACGTACATCCGGAATTGCTCTCGATACGATTACACTCATCGCGTAATCAATATATGAGTTTTCCATCGTCTTTTTCAGATCGACGTCCTGAACTTTATCAAATACATTCGGCTCCAAAATGAACCTCCCCAATCAATTTATACATCAAGATTTGTAACGTACTTTGCGTTTTCTTCAATAAACTCACGCCGTGGTTCGACCTGATCACCCATCAGTGTGGTAAAGGTGATATCCAATTCCGCCTTGTCATCCTCTTCCATGTTTACACGAAGTAATGTACGGGTTTCCGGATCCATAGTCGTTTCCGCAAGTTCTTCCGTCTCCATCTCACCAAGTCCCTTAAATCGGGATACCACGGTTCCCTCTGCACCAATCTGCTTTAAAATATTCTGATATTCTTCGTCAGAGTATGCAAAGTAGTGCTTTTTGTTTTTCTGGATATTAAACAGAGGCGGCTGCGCAAGGTATACATGACCTTGTTTAATGAGCTCCGGCATAAAATTATAAATAAAGGTGAGCATAAGAGTTGCAATATGCGCACCATCAACATCGGCATCGGTCATAATGATGATCTTGTCATACCGAAGCTTGGAAATATCAAAGTCTTCGTTGATTCCTGTTCCAAACGCGGTAATCATTCCCTTGATCTCTTCGTTTGCATAAACACGATCAAGTCTTGCTTTCTGTACATTCAGTACCTTACCTCGAAGCGGAAGTACTGCCTGTGTATTAACATTACGTCCATCTTTTGCCGGTCCAAGTGCAGAATCACCCTCAACAATAAAGATTTCACATTCGGATGGATCCTTACTGTTGCAATCTACAAGTTTACCAGGAAGTCCTACACCATCCAGTGCAGATTTTCTTCTGGTAAGATCTCTGGCACGTCTTGCTGCTGCCCGGGCACGCTGTGCAAGTACAGATTTCTCACAAATTACCTTTGCAACCGATGGGTTCTGCTCAAGATAATAGGTAAGCTGCTCTGATACAATACCCTGCACTGCAGTCTGTGCTTCGGATGTACCAAGCTTTTGCTTGGTTTGTCCCTCAAACTGCGGATCTCCGATTTTTACAGAAATAATACATGTCAGACCTTCTCGAATATCTTCGCCGGAAAGGTTTGGTTCAGAATCCTTTAACAGCTTATGCTCGCGGGCATAGTCATTAAAGGTTTTCGTAAGCGCATTTTTAAAACCGGTAAGGTGTGTTCCTCCTTCCGGTGTATTGATATTGTTAACAAAAGTATAAATATTTTCGTTATAAGAGTCATTATGCTGCAATGCTACTTCAACGAATACTTTTTCTCTCTCTCCCTCACAATAAATAACATCCGGATAAATCGGTTCTTTACCCTTGTTGAGGTATGTTACGAATTCCTTGATGCCACCTTCGTAATGGAATGTCTTTTCCTGTTCTTTTCCCTCACGACTATCTTTCAGTACAATTTTTAATGCCTTTGTAAGGAACGCAGTTTCACGAAGACGTATTTTTAAAGTGTCATAGTCATAAACAGTTTCCTCAAAGATGTCTGGATCCGGAAGGAAATGTACCATAGTGCCATGCTTCTCCGGATCGCAGCTTCCGACAACCGTCATAGACTGTGTTACCTTGCCACGTTCAAATTTCATCTGGTAGATCTTGCCGTTTTTATAGACATTAACTTCCAGCCACTGAGACAAAGCATTTACAACAGATGCACCTACACCATGGAGTCCTCCGGATACTTTATATCCGGAACCGCCAAATTTTCCACCTGCGTGAAGTACAGTAAATACAACCTCAAGTGCAGGTTTACCGGCTTTTTTCTGAATGTCTACCGGAATACCTCGTCCGTCATCCATAACCGTTATGGAATTATCCTGCTCGATGGTAACCGTAATACTTTTACAGAATCCAGCCAACGCTTCATCGACGGAATTATCCACAATCTCATAAACGAGATGATGGAGACCACGTATGGATGTGCTGCCTATATACATGCCCGGTCTCTTGCGGACTGCTTCCAGACCCTCGAGAATCTGAATCTGATCTGCACCATAATCCGCAGAACCTTTCATCAGCTCTTCTTCGCGCTGTAAGTCTTCATTTTCCTTTTCTTCGATTGCCATGAATCCTCCTAGCAGATGTAAATCAAGGCGTTACCGCCATATTAGTGTAACTCAATTTCATTTTTCGTAATCGTTCCATTCTGCACATGAAACAGATCATCTATGTGAAATCGATGATGAACAAAATCATCAAGTCCTGTACAGGTGATGATATTTTGTGTGTCCTTTAAAAGATTTAATAAAAATGTTTGTCTTTTAGAGTCAAGCTCTGATAGCACATCATCCAATAAAAGTATCGGATGGTCGTCGATCCTTCGATAAACAAGTTCTATTTCCGAGAGCTTCAAAGCCAATGCTGCCGTTCTCTGTTGTCCCTGTGATCCATACTTACGGATATCCTGATTATTGATGCGAAATCCAATGTCATCTCTGTGCGGTCCAACAAGAGTAAGGTGCTGTTTCATTTCCTGATCGTGAGATCGTTGCAGAGAATCCATAAATTTCTCAGCAGTTACATTTGCTTCATAGCTTATTTCCAGTTTTTCTGTTCCACCGGATAATTCAGGATGAATTTTTGAAATGATCTCTGAAAGATCATTCAGAAATTCTCTCCGAAGCTCTATGACTTTTTGACCATACTGAACCAAGGCATCATCCCATACGGAAAGTGTATCTGCAAGACTTGGTTTAAATACAATGTCTTTCAGCAGCTTATTCCTTTGATTCAATGTTTTATTATAGCGTGTCAGATTATATAAATAAACCTTACTGAGCTGACAAAGCTCAAGGTCCATGAATCGCCGTCGTAAAGCCGGTCCCTCTTTTATGAGGGACAGGTCTTCCGGACTGAAACATACCACATTTGCAATACCGAACAATTCCGATGCTTTATGAATCGGAATTTCATCAATGGCAATACCTTTCGGTTTATTTTTTTTAAGATGCATATCAATGCGATAAGGAATGTTTTTTTTTCGTACATTCATTTTGATATGCGACTCTTCTTCTGAAAATCGAATCAGATCCCTGTCATGAGCAATTCGATATGATTTCGAAGTACATGCCAAAAATATGGATTCCAGCACATTGGTCTTACCCTGTGCATTATCTCCATAAAAAATATTGGTTCCGGGACTTAATTCAATATGCAGTTCTTCATAGTTTCTAAAATTTTTGAGTTCCAGCGATTCAACTATCATCGGGTGATTATCTGAACAGATTTACTGTACAGCCTCTGCATTAAAGTTTACAGGCAGAATCATATAGTTGTAATTCTGCTCATCATCACGGATGAAACACGGAGAACGAGGAATTGACATATAGATAGAAATCTCCTCGTCATCAATATTTCGAAGTGCATCGACAAGGAACTTTGGATTAAATCCAATCATAAGATCATTTCCTGCTTTACGAATGGCAACTTCTGCATCCATAGATCCCAAATCTGTATTGATCTTAAGACCAAGTACATTATCTTCAATCTTCAATACCAGCGGCTGCTTATCATTATCCTTTACAAAAATGGTAGAACGCTCAATGCAATCCAAAAGATTCTTACGTTTTACAGTAAGCTTTGTGGTGTAGTCTTCTGAAAGCATCTGCGCAACATGGAAATATTCTCCATCGATCAGACGGCTAACAACCATAGTATTGTTAAACTCAAAAAGAATGTGATTTCTTGAGAAGTACAGAACTACTTCATCATAGACACCACCGTTCAGGATCTTGGTAAGTTCATTAAGTGCTTTGCCAGGTACAATTGCCTTTAATTCTTCGTACTTATTGTTGAGTTTCACTTTGCGAATGGAAATTCTGTGTCCGTCAAGTGAAGTAACTGTAAGCTCATCATCACGCACTTCAAAATATTCACCCGTCATTTTTTTATTGGAATCATTCATTGCAATAGAAAAAATAGTCTGGCTAATGATTTGCTTTAATGTGAACTGTGAAACTGAAACAGACTGATTTTTATCAATCTTTGGAAGAGATGTAAATTCATTTGCATCACGACCTGCAATTTTGAATTGAGAGTTTTCACAGGTAATGGATGTATTGTTTCTTTGATCTGTTTCAATCGTTACCTGCATATCTTCTGCTTCTGGAAGTCTACGAATGATTTCAGAAAAAATCTTTGCCTCCAGTGCAACCTTTCCGGCTTCGATAATTTTTCCTTCACATACTGTCTCGATTCCAAATTCTGTATCATTGGCAACAAGTTCAATTTTTCCATTTGATGCATCCACGAGAATGCATTCAAGAATGCTCATTGGAGTTTTAGAAGGAACAGCTTTAGATACAATATTGATCGCATCGGTGAGATCATTTTTTTTGAATTGTAGTTTCATGACGACCTTTCTTTGCTTTATTAATTTTTTATTTTTATTTCTTAGTAATGGTATTAGGGACTGTGGAATTGTGAAATTGTGCTCTAAATAACGTAATTTCACGGAAAATCCGGTCTAATAACTCGGTTGATTTCATGTTTCTGACCTGTGAATAGTGAAATTCTATCAAGGTGAGATTTTTTTCTTTAGTGTATCAATTGTGGATTTTAATTGATCATTTGTGCGTAATTCTGTGGATATCTTGTCGATACCATGCATAATCGTAGTATGATCACGGCCGCCAAGAATATCTCCGATATTTTTGAGCGGAGCTTCTGTCATGGTTCGGCAAAGGTACATGGCAATCTGTCTTGGATATACAATCTCTTTATTTTTCTTCTGAGAAGCAATCTCAATATTTGTGATACCAAAGTGCTCTGCTACGGTAGCAATGATAAATTCCGGTGTTACTTCCTTTGGACCGTCTGGCGTAATGTGATCCTTCAGAAGATCCTCCGCGAGTTTTATGTCTACCGGTTGTCCTTTGAGACGTGACATGGCGACAATTTTTGTTAGTGCGCCTTCCAGCTCTCGGATATTCGATTTGATATTTGTGGCAATATACTTAATGATCTCATTATCGATGTTTACTCCCATGAGATCTTCCTTTTTTCTAAGGATTGCCATACGTGTTTCAAAATCCGGCATCTGTATATCAACGATTAATCCGACTTCAAATCGCGATCGGAGTCGGTCTGCCAGGTTATCGATATCTTTCGGTGGCTTATCGGATGCAATCACAATCTGTTTTTTATTTTCATATAACGCATTGAAGGTATGGAAAAATTCTTCCTGTGTTCCCTCTTTACCTATAATGAACTGAATATCGTCAATTAAAAGTACATCGAGTTCGCGATATTTTTTTCGGAAATCAGATGGAGTATTTTTATTTCGGATATTGTCAACGAATTCGTTTATGAAGGTTTCAGATGTAATATAGCGGATCTTGGCATTTGGATTATTTCTTAATATAAAATGCGCGATTGAATGCATCAGATGCGTTTTTCCGAGACCAGCTCCTCCATATATATATAGAGGGTTATAAATTTCGCCCGGTGATTCCGCTACAGCAAGGGATGCTGCATGTGCGAGGTTGTTACTGTTTCCCACGACGAACGTGTCAAAAGTATACTCTGGCCTTAGATTGGCTTCTTTCAGCGAATTTGCAAAGATTTCTTTTTCATTCGAAATCTCTCGGGTTTGTCCCTGCAATTGCTTTACGTAGTCTCTGGCCTCTGCTTCGACAAGGAAGTGAATGTCTACCGGAATTCCTGTAATTTCTTCGACGGCTACTTTCAAGAATAAGGAGTATTTTTTTTCAAGAATTTTAATATAGCCTTCTTCTGGAATGATGATGATCAGCTGTCCGTCAACCATATCGTATAGTTTGAGTGGTTTCAGCCATGTATCGAAGGATACAGGAAGGATATCATGCTCTTCCTTCATATTATTAAGGATGGAATCCCAGTTTTTCCGTATGGAATCAAAGTCATTCATCTGAGCTTTCTCCTGCAATAAAGTCAAAAATCATAAATCCAGGTTGAAAATTATATTTAATGTGGATTTATGTGCATAATAATGCTATTTTTACGCTTCGATTATACTAGACTGTGGATAGAATGACAAGATTAATTGTGGATAAAACCACATTCGGATCGTTTATAGCGCTAAAATAGGTCATTTTATTATCCACTTTATTAACTTATCCACATTTTATACACATTTTGTGGATGAAATTTTGTACTGTTGAAATGTGCATAAATTTGTGGATAAAATTGCGTATAATTTTATTGACTAAAAATAGGTCTTTCCGTATAATATACAAGCGATGTTTACCCTAGATCTGAAGGAACATTCAGGGCTAAGGGCTATGGGAGTCCAACATTGATCCTTGAAATTTCAATGTTTTTACTCAATGATGAAACTTCATGATTGCACATGAAATTGATCAAGACAATGGAGTCCTGAAAATTTTCAGAAAAAAGGAGGTGTCAGTATGCATAAGGGAAAAATGACTTTACAGCCTAAGACTAGACAGAGAGCCAAGGTTCACGGTTTCCGCGCTAGAATGGCTACAGCAGGTGGAAGAAAGGTACTGGCTGCCAGAAGAGCAAAAGGCAGAGCAGCATTAACAGTTTAATTTCAGCCTAAATATGATAGACAGGACCGCTTTATAAAAGCGGTCTTTCTTTCGTTATAGGCAAATTTTTTTAAAAGGAAGTAACGGCAGGTTTAATGAAACGTTTTCCATCAGTAAAAAAGAATATCGATTTTCAGAGAGCTTACCAGACAGGTGTTTCTCATGCCACCGGTGAGCTTGTTATGTATGTTTGTGAAAATGGGCTTTCCCATAATCGTCTTGGTGTTTCTTGTTCCAAGAAAATTGGAAATTCCGTCGTTCGCCATACTATGGCAAGAAAGATGAGAGAAATCTTCAGATTGAACACAGAACATGTTAAACAGGGGTTAGACATCATCATTGTTGTTCGTAAAAAGGCAACATTCAGCACATTTCAGCAGATTGAGAAAGCATATCTCAATCTTTTGGACAGGCATCATATTGTTATTGATTTGAAGTGAGTCGTTATTGAAATAAGAAATATATGATTACGAACTTTTTTATTCTTTTAATTCGGTTCTACCAAAAACATATTTCTCCTAATATCGGTGCTCACTGTAAATATACACCGACTTGCTCTCAATACGCTGTTGAAGCATTAAAAAAGTACGGGTGTATCAAAGGATTATTGTTGGCAGCGTGGCGCATCCTTCGATGCAATCCATTCTCCAAAGGCGGCTATGATCCTGTTCCATGAAAGAATAGAGGTTTATCTTGGATTACACATCGTTAGTATTGCTTACAAAGAACACGTCAAGTCTACCTATTTTTGGACCGATCTGGAACCTCATTGTAAATATTCTTGGTCAAATCATGAATATCATTTATATTGGACTTGAGACTATTGGTATCGGTAACATCGGACTTGCAATTATTATTTTCACTTTGGTAACAAGAATTCTTCTTTTCCCGACTTCTTTAAAGCAGCAGAGATCATCACGTATGATGCAGCTCATGCAGCCGGAGATTAAAAAAATTCAGGAAAAGTATAAGAATAAAACAGATACTGCATCGATGGCTGCACAGAAAGCAGAGATGGATGCGGTTTATGAGAAATATGGTACATCCATGACAGGCGGATGCTTACCACTTTTACTTCAGATGCCGATCATTTTCGCATTGTACCGTATTATTATGAACATTCCGGCTTATGTTCCGTCTGTTTATAATGTTTATGCCAATGTTCGTGAAGCGATCGGCGGTCATGTCGTTGCCGATCAGCTTGTTAAGTTTGCAACAGATAATAAGATGGAAGCTATTCTTAAATCTGTTAACAATCTTGGTGTTGGAAAAGAGGGAGTCACAGTTGAGCAGGTTGATAATTTGATTATTGACTTCCTGTACAAACTGAATCCGGATCAGTGGAAACTTCTTCCGAATGTTTTCCCGGACGCTGCAGAAACAATTTCCAATGCAGCAAGTCAGGCTTCACATATTAATGATTTCCTTGGATTAAATCTTTCTACAGCACCAAGTGCTATGGGATTTACACCGAATGCGTATTGGTTAATTCCAATTTTAGCCGGCTTATTACAGTGGCTGAGTACGGTTCTTATGCAGAATCAGAATAAGGCAATGACTGATGGTAATGAGCAGTCTGCTCAGATGATGAAGAGTATGAACATCATGATGCCTTTAATGTCGGTTTGGTTCTGTTTCAGCTTTGCATCCGGTATTGGTCTTTACTGGTGTGCTTCCTCAGCTTTTATGATTCTTCAGCAGTTAATTCTTAATAAGTATTTTGCCGGTCAGACCGATGAAGAAATTCTGCAGAAGTCCATGGAAAAAGTAAATGCAAAGCGTGCCAAGAAGGGTCTTCCTCCAATTGATGAGAAGTCTGTCGAAACCAAGATCAAAAAGGCACAGGAATCTTTAAACAAGGTCGAAGAAAAGCGCATGGATATCATTGCCAAGCAGAATATTAAGACTAAAGAATCAACGGATTATTATCAGAAAAATGCGAAACCTGGATCTCTTGCTTCTAAGGCAAATATGGTTCAGATGTTTAATGATAAGCAGGACAAAGAAAAGAATAATCATTGATAAGGGGTTTCATTATGAGTAAGATTAGAGTTTCCGCAAAAACGAAAGAAGAAGCCATTACCAAAGCCCTTATTCAGCTGAGCACTACATCAGACCGTCTGGAGTACAATGTACTTGTAGAAGGTAAAACAGGACTTTTTGGTATAGGTGCAAAACCTTGGATTATCGAAGCATCTGTAAAAGAAGCTTCAGCTCCAAGTGAATTGGATGATCTTGAAAAAGAAATTCATAATATCGCTAAAGGAAATGTAAAAGATTCTAAGCAGATTGATCAGGCAGTCAATACTGCAGTGAATGTTCCAAAGGCAGATACTGGTGTCGCAAAGACAGAGGAAACAACTCGTCATACTGAAGCATCATCTGCAGCGAATGAAAGTAAGAAAAATGCTGCTACAGAATATCACAAGGATCGTCGTTCTAAGCATGATCGTCATGACGATAATCGTAATGTTAAGAGAGGCAGTTCACGACAGAAATTTCCTAGAGGAGGTTATGAAGTTGTAGAGACACCTGTTGACGATGTGAAGGAAGAGCGTAAGCAGCATGTGATCAAACCAATCAGTGAGGAAGAGGCTGAAACCGCAAAGGCGGAAGTTGAGAATTTTATTACTTCTGTTTTGAGGGGAATGAATATGGATGTTCAGCTTCGTTCTTCATTTAATCACGAGACAAATGAACTTCTTGTGAATATGGAAGGCCCTGATATGGGCATTCTGATTGGTAAGAGAGGACAGACATTGGATTCTCTTCAGTATCTTTCTTCATTGGTTGTTAATAAGAATCATAAGGAAGATTATATTCGTGTTAAGCTTGATACAGAGGATTATCGGTCAAGACGTGAAACAACATTAAAGAATCTTGCCAGAAACATTGCTTATAAGGTAAAGCGTTCCAGAAAAGCGGTTGCATTAGAGCCGATGAATCCTTATGAGCGCCGTATTATTCATTCTGCTTTACAGAATGATCGGTTTGTTACAACAAAGTCAGAAGGCGAAGAGCCGTTCCGTCATGTCATCATTTATATGAAAAAAAATCAGATGCGTGATCATAAGGATGGTCGTCGTGGACAGGAGCGTCGTGTGGATGCTCAAGATCGTAGTTCTTCTGTCAATATTGATAAATCAGAAGCTAATGTGGAAAACACGGAAGCTTGATAAGGCTTTTTCATCCCGTTCCTTTTTGGAACGGGATTTTTCTTATTGCTTTTCATATTTTATGCTAGTAGAATAAGTTGAGTTTTAGTTCATTAATGTGGATAAGTGTCGGAAGGAGGAAAAATATGGCAGAGGATACCATTTGCGCTCTTGCCACAGCAGCTGTGGAGTCTGGAATAGGAATTATTCGTATCAGCGGTCCGGAGGCTGTAGAGCGTATTTCTCCGATGATACGATCGAAAAGCGGTAAGCCTGTTGATATTCATGAATCTCATCGTATTCGTTATGGTTTTGTTTATGACAATGATCAGATTTTGGATGAGGTTCTGGTTGCAACTATGCTTGGGCCAAAATCATACACGGGTGAAGATACTGTAGAAATTGATTGTCACGGTGGAGTTCTCATGATGCGTCGGATCCTAGAGGCGGTAGAACGTCAGGGCATTCGTCTCGCAGAGCCTGGTGAATTTACAAAGAGAGCATTTTTAAATGGTCGGATCGATCTTTCGGAAGCAGAGGCTGTTGGTGATTTGATTACCTCACAGAATGATCTTGCATTAAAGGCGTCTATTCGTCAGCTTCGTGGTTCTGTTTCTCAAAAGATAAAAGAATATCGTGCTGTTATTCTGGAAGATGATGCATTTATCGAAGCGGCTTTAGATGATCCGGAGCATATTCCATTGGATGCGTTTCCTGAAAAATTAGAGCAGCATGTTCTTAAAATTCAGGATGGGCTTCATCAGCTGATCCGCACCGCAGATGATGGCAAAATTATGAGAGAAGGGGTTAAAACAGTTATTCTCGGTAAGCCGAATGCGGGTAAATCTTCCTTATTAAATGTTCTTGTCGGAAGTGATCGTGCTATTGTTACGGATATTGCCGGGACGACGAGAGATACACTGGAAGAGCATATCAATTTATCCGGAGTAAGCCTTTGTATTGTTGATACTGCTGGTATTCGTAATACAGACGATACAGTAGAAAAAATCGGAGTGGAACGTGCTCTTAATGAAGCAAAGGATGCGGATCTTATTATCTATGTTGTAGATTCTTCCGTTCCGCTGGATTCTTCCGATGAGCAGATCATTAATGAAATTCGTGATCGTAAAGCCATTGTTTTAATGAACAAATCGGATCTTGAAGCTGTTTTGAGTCTTGAAGAATTAAAAGAGATTACGGGTCACACCGTTCTTTCAATTTCTGCTAAGGATCAGACAGGAATTGATGTTTTAGAAAAGACAATCCGTGAGATGTTCTATCATAATGAAGTGAATTTTAATGACCAGATCATTATCACCAATGCTAGACATAAAGCATGTCTTGAACATGCCAATGATGCCTTGTCAGAAGTTTTAAATTCCATTCATATGTGTATGCCGGAAGATTTTTA
Source organism: uncultured Eubacteriales bacterium (assembly GCA_900318695.1). Taxonomy (GTDB): domain Bacteria; phylum Bacillota; class Clostridia; order Lachnospirales; family Lachnospiraceae; genus Oribacterium. The sequence continues at coordinate 14,071 of ONLM01000215.1, forward strand.
TACGATTGATCTTATGCGTGCATATACAGAACTGGGATATATCCTTGGTGAAGAAGTTTCTGAGGATTTGGTAAATGAGATCTTTTCTAAATTCTGTATGGGTAAATAGAAAAATAAATTTAAATAGAAGTAAGATTAGGTTATTCATAATTAGGAAGGAATATACATGTCTGTTGTTGAAGAATCATATGATGTGATTGTTGTAGGTGCCGGTCATGCCGGATGTGAAGCCGCGTTAGCTGCCGCCAGATTAGGACTAGAAACCATTATGTTTACTGTTAGCGTCGACAGTATTGCCTTGATGCCTTGCAATCCAAACATTGGAGGAAGTTCAAAGGGGCATCTGGTAAGAGAGTTGGATGCTTTAGGCGGGCAAATGGGCAAAAATATCGATAAGACTTTTATACAGTCAAAGATGCTCAACAAGTCTAAAGGACCGGCTGTACATTCTCTGCGTGCTCAGGCAGATAAGCAGGCCTATACACGTGAGATGCGTCGTACGATGGAAAACCAGGAGCATCTTACTATAAGACAGGCGGAAGTTGCTGAAATTGTAACTGAAAATATTACATCTGGAGAGAAACCAGGCCGCAATATCAATAATTCTACTATTATGAGTAGTAATTCAAAAAATGATAGTTTTAATAGCACTGCAACTACCAGAATCACCGGAATAAAGACCACTTCCGGTGCAATTTATCATGCAAAGGCTGTTGTTTTATGTACCGGAGTTTATCTGAATGCTCGTTGTATCTATGGAGAGGTTTCTGAATATACCGGTCCAAATGGTCTCAGAGCCGCAACTTATCTTACCGATTCTCTCAAAGAACATGGAATTCGTATGTTCCGCTTTAAGACAGGAACCCCGGCCAGAGTTGACAAAAGATCGCTTGATTTTTCTAAATTCGAGGTTCAAAAGGGAGATGTTCCGGTCACGCCTTTTTCATTTTCTACTCCATTTGACTCTGTGCAGAAGGAACAGGAAAATTGCTGGCTTGTTTATACGAATGAAGAAACGCATGATATTATTCGAAAGAATATTGATCGTTCTCCTTTGTATAATGGCAGCATTCATGCGACAGGACCTAGATATTGTCCGTCAATTGAAGATAAGGTTATGAAGTTCCCTGAGAAGACACGTCATCAGATTTTTATTGAACCAGAAGGACTTTATACAAATGAGATGTATCTTTCCGGTATGTCCAGTTCGATGCCGGAAGATGTTCAGTATGCAATGTATCATTCTATGAAAGGATTTGAAAACGTTCATATTGTGAGAAATGCATATGCCATTGAGTATGACTGTATCGATGCGTTACAGTTAAAAACAAATCTGGAATTCATGAATATCGAGGGGCTTTTTGCTGCAGGACAGTTTAATGGTTCATCCGGATATGAAGAAGCGGCGGTTCAGGGCTTTATGGCAGGTGTTAATGCTGCTATGGAAGTTTTACATCGTGATCCGGTTGTTTTGGATCGTTCCGAAGCTTACATCGGCGTATTAATTGATGACCTTGTAACTAAGGAGAATCATGAGCCATACCGTATGATGACAAGCAGAGCAGAGTATCGTTTGCTGCTTCGACAGGACAATGCAGATCTTCGTTTGCGTCGAATTGGACATGATATTGGCCTTGTTTCTGATGATGAATACAATCGAACTGTAAGAAAGCAGGAGATGATCGATGCCGAAGTAGAACGTCTTAAAAATACCTTTGCCGGAAATAATGAGAAGGTTAATACGTTTTTACGTGCACATGAATCCTCAGAACTTACTTCCGGTATATCTTTATCGGAACTCTGCAAACGTCCTGAGCTTGGATATGAAGATATTTCTGAGATTGACCCAGATCGTCCTGAACTTCCTTATGATGTCCGTGAAGAAGTTGGAATTGAAATTAAATATGAAGGATATATTAGAAGACAGCTTCAGCAGGTAGAAGCGTTCAAGAGAATGGAAGGGAAGAAAATCCCAGCCTCCATTAATTATGATGAAATCGGAAATCTTCGTTTGGAGGCCAGACAAAAGTTAAATCGTATACGTCCGGAAAATATCGGTATGGCTTCACGTATCAGTGGTGTCAGCCCGGCGGATGTAAGTGTTCTTTTGGTCTATCTTGAAGGAAAGAATAAATAAAATAGTCTTAGAAAGTGGTGTAGAATGACAGATTCTTTTTATAAGCAAATTTCTAAAGAGTCCGAAGCCTTCGGTTTTTCTTTGAACGATTTACAGATAGAGCAGTTGTTTGAGTATTTTCTTTGTCTTGTAGAAACAAATAAGGTAATGAATCTGACTGCCATAACCGAAGAATCCGAGGTTGTTACCAAGCATTTTATTGATTGTATGGCCATTATTAAGGCTATAAAGCCGGAAGGTGACACATTTGTCTCTTCTGATCTTTCTGGAAAGAAGTTGATTGATGTTGGAACCGGTGCGGGTTTTCCTGGTCTTGTCTTAAAAATCATGTTTCCAGATCTGGATGTTACATTGACGGATTCTCTTATGAAACGTTTGAAATTTCTTGATCAGGTGATTGAAAAACTTGATCTTAAGAAGATTGCTACGATCCATGGTAGGGCAGAAGATTTGGGACATCAAAAGGGATTACGTGAATCTTTTGATTTTGTAACATCAAGAGCTGTTGCAAATCTTTCAACACTTTCTGAATATGATTTACCTTTCGTAAAGAAAGGCGGTTTCTTTGTTGCTTATAAATCTACTGGCATTAAAGATGAGATTGACTCTGCGCAGCATGCGATAGAAAAGCTTGGAGGAAAAGTCGTAAGCGATACAGAGTTTGTTCTGCCGGATACAGATATTCAGCGTTCCATCATCCTAATACAGAAGATAAAAGAAACTCCTAAGCAATTTCCTAGGAAGGCAGGAACTCCTTCAAAGGATCCGATTGTTTGATTTTCCTTATTTGTGTTGTAATCCGCGAAAGATGTTTCACGTGAAACATCTTTCGCGGATTTTTTTTAGTATTCTGATATGAAATTGTTTCACGTGAGACAATTCAATTTTTGGTAAAGACTACAATTGATATATTTGAATATAAGGAATAAACTTAAAACATTCGTCAAAAGAAAAATATCGTTTTGACTCATAATTTTTCTATTTTAAATCAATGATTCCAACTTTCTGTTGGGCAATGAATTTGTCACGCTACTATTTTTGCATAGCAGCAAATTTAATATAGATTGATCTCTCTATAAATCCATATCGTTATAGAATTTCCATAAAATTCCAAAATATATTTCTGAAAATGAACTTTTCATCATCTACATAAAATCTGAAACAAAAGCATCCAAGCATATTGATTAGAGAAACTATATGTCTGGCTTTCGTCAGTGTGAAAGGTAAACTCAGATTACATTCTTTGCATTATCTATTTTATATCTATCTCCTGGAAAAGTGAAAGATAGCTTCCATCTGAACCATACTGTGAGAATAAATATATAGCCGCTGGATCAATTCATCCGTCGATAATAGTGACCAGAAGATTTAAAGGAGATGAGATGAAACAAAGTAATGAACTACTTTAAAAGAAAATTCTTAGCACGCGTTAAAAGCGAGGCATGCTTATATTATTGAAAGAACCAGACAGGTGAAGATGATAAGTGCAATGCAGTAATTGAATAGAAAAGTGAGACAAATCAAAAACGAAAAAAATGGAACGAAAGAGCAGAACGAAAAAACAAGATACAACAATAGGACAATATAAAATGGCATGACAATAGGGAATATAGCAAGGTAAAAAACAAGATAAATTGACAAATGAAATAGATATACATATGCACATACATGTAAAGAGAATCTAAAACAGGTACAGGAGTTGATGTAAAATTAATGTGGACCAGAATAGATAATGTACGTGAATTAATCGGCCAATGATCTGAAATAGAAGATAGGGATTGAAACTGGGGAACGACTTTCAGATATAAGGATAGTATGAGTGAAAAGGAATCCATTATGAGGAAAAAAAGAAATTCGATTCGAAATCTAAGTAATATGCTTTTACTTATTACCTCGATCATTTGGGGATTTGCGTTTATAGCGCAGAGTATCGGGATGAATTATATTGGACCATGGACATTTGTTTTTGCAAGATTTATTTTGGCAGCAATTATCCTTGTTCCTGTAACGGTATACAGTGAAAAGCTATATCGAAACTCTGATCCAAGGTTTCATACAAAAAATGAAAATCAAGTTAAAGAATATAAAAGAGAGTGCATATTTGGAGGCGCTCTAACAGGACTTTTTTTAGGATTGGCAAGTATAACACAGCAAATAGGGATTCAAAAAACATCAGCCGGTAAAGCAGGATTTATTACAGCCTTATATGTGATTCTTGTTCCGATTCTTGGTATCTTTCTGAAAAAGATGCCACAGAAGAAAATCTGGATCTGTGCTGCATTGGCATTGCTAGGGCTTTATAGAATAAGCATGAAGGATGCATCATTTAATATTGGAAGCGGAGATCTTTATGTCATAGTATGTGCCTTCGTTTTTAGCTTTCAGATCATTAGTATCGATCACTACAGTGCGAGAGTGAATCCGGTTCTGCTGGCAAACATACAATTTCTTTTCGCAGCGACGGTTGGATTTGTCGGAATGATTGTATTTGAAAAATGGGAATGGAATCAAATACTTAATGGTATTGTCCCGGTACTTTATGCGGGTATCCTTTCTTCAGCAGTAGGATATACACTTCAAACGTTATGTCAGAGGCATACGGATCCATCGATAGCATCATTAATTATGTCACTGGAATCGGTGTTTTCGGCATTGGGTGGGTTTCTGATATTAAAGGAAAGAATGACATTTCGAGAGCTTAGCGGGTGTGCATTTGTTTTTGCAGCTGTGCTGATTGCTCAAATTGATATTAAAAAGAAGAGTTCTGCAAGCGGATAAATTGACACGTATCCACAGTTACACTATAATGTTTCACGTGAAACATTGAACGGAAAAAAGGGAAATATCCCGAATTGATAAAGAGGAAAATATGGGACGTATAATAGCAATTACGAATCAGAAGGGTGGAGTTGGCAAGACAACAACGGCAATCAATCTTGGAGCTGCACTCGCAGAAGCAAATCAAAAAGTATTGATTGTCGACTTTGACCCACAGGGCAATGCAACCAGTGGATTTGGAATCGAGAGAGACGAGATAGAGCATACGATTTATGGAGCGCTCACCGGAAATTGTACGATGGATGAGGCAATTCTCGAAGATGTAAATGATCATCTGGATATGGTTCCGGCAGATATGAATCTGGCTGCAACAGATCAGGAATTTGTAGATGTTGATGGCAAGAATGAAATTCTCTATAAGCTGCTCACTCCATATAGAGAAAAGTACGATTACATTCTTATCGATTGTCCACCAAGTCTTGGAACATTAACTGTCAATGCTTTAACAGCAGCAAACTCCGTTATCATTCCGATCCAATGTGAATACTATGCTCTTGAAGGTTTAAATCAGGTTTTGAATACAATCCGCATTGTTCAGGAAGGATTGAATCCGGATCTGGTTATGGAAGGAATCGTATTCACTATGTACGATGGCCGTAACAAATTATCACAGCAGGTAGTTGAAACCGTTAAAAACAATTTTAATGGAAATATTTATGAGACATTAATACCAAGAAATGTTCGTCTGGCGGAGGCACCAAGTCATGGAATGCCGATTACACAGTACGAATCATCGTCAAGTGGTGCGGAAAGTTATAGATTATTAGCAGCAGAAGTAATGAGTAAGGGGGATGCAATTTATGGCTAAGGAACGAGGTCTGGGAAAAGGTTTGGACTATATTTTTGGAAGTCCGACATCACAGAGAGCAGATGGAAGAACACATTATAAAACCGTAGCAGAAAGCATTGCCGAAAAAAAGGCTGGCAAGAAACCGGAGATAAAGACGGACAGTATTGCGGCAGAAAATGAAGGATTGAACGAAAATACGGCATCTGGAAATGCAGTAAATACAGCCAATCATCAGAATAATGAAATGTTACATCAGGACATCCCGAATGTTGAGGACATCATTTCTAAGGAAAGTGTAGATTCTGCAAAGGGAAATGAAGAAAAAACTGAAGGCGGGGAGATTATGATGAATATTGCCCGCATTCAGCCGAACAAGGATCAGCCGCGTAAAGACTTTGATGAAGAGAAATTAAAAGAGCTGGCAGAATCAATTGCAGAATATGGTGTGATTTCTCCAATCGTGGTTAAAAAGAATGGTCCTCTGTATGACATTGTAGCCGGTGAGCGAAGATGGAGAGCAGCTCGTCTGGTAGGATTGAAAGAGATCCCAGTTGTCATTAAGGATGTTGATGATAAAACAAGCCGTGAAATTTCGATTATTGAAAATATCCAAAGAGATGATCTTAATGCAGTAGAAGAAGCATTGGCATATCAATCATTAATTGATGAATATGGCATGACACAGGAAGAAGTTGCAAAACGTGTTTCAAAGAACCGTTCGACAATTACAAACAGTCTTCGTCTACTTAAATTGGATGCAGAGATTCTGGATCTGCTTAGAAATGGAAAGATCACACAGGGTCATGCAAGAGCATTATTGGCAATCGAAGATACAACATTAAGAAAGAAAATAGCTGAAAAGTGTGCAAATGAAAATCTCTCCGTTCGTGAGATTGAGACACTTGTAAAGCTTGATAAATTGTCTAAAGAGAAGAAGGAAAAGAAGAATTCTCCGGAAGCAGAAGAAATGAAGCGGCTGAAGACAATTTATAAGGATCTGGAACGTCAGATGAAATCAAAGCTTGGTACAAAGGTTTCAATTGTACCAAAGAGTAAGGATAAGGGTACATTGCAAATCGAATATTATACTCAGGACGATTTGGATCGAATCTTTATGATTCTTAATTCATCCAGCGGACAGTAAGATATGGATGAATTTGGATAAATAGAAATAAGTACTTTAGAAAAAGAGGAAGAAAGAATGGATAATCAGACCATCATGTTAGCAGCGATTGCTGTATCCATGCTGATCGGAGTCATATCATTGATCATCGCGATCAATGCAAACGCAAGATACAAAAAGCTGTACAGACAATATGATTACTTCATGCGCGGAAAGGATGCGGAAACATTGGAAGATTACTTCGTGGATCTGCAGAAGCATGTAGAAGATCTTGAAGTCGAAGATCAGAAAAACAAAGATATGATGAGAATACTTAATAAGAATATTCGTGCATCATTTCAGAAGTTTGGAATGATCAAGTACAATGCATTTGGCGGTATGGGCGGAAACATGTCCTTTACGATGGCAATGTTGGATTATACGAATACTGGATTTGTGATCAATTCAGTTCATTCGAGAGAAGGATGCTTTTTATACATTAAAGAAGTTGATGCGGGAACTACAGAGGTTGAGCTTGGAGCAGAAGAGAAGCTTGCCCTTGAGCAGGCCCTGGGCTACAGGGAGAAAGACCAGTAAAAGTGAAGAAGCATACACGAAAAAATTTAATAGGAATTCTTTTTATGGGCCTCATATTTCTTGTGGCCCTTCTGTTTTTTTTCTGGAGATCTTACAGCAGCATGGAGAAATCCAATAAGGTCTATTCTGCAATAGAAGAACCTACACTTCCGATTGTATTTGCAGAAATGAATGGCTATCAAATGAATCCTATGCATGCGTATCTGCAGGAAATGGGAAACAATGCGGCACGAGATATGCTCACAGTGCTTCCGGAAAACAGAAATCTGAATCTCAATATCATTGAGTACGATAACATGGTTATGTCGGTGAAATATGAGATTCGTTCTCTGGATCTGAGCCATCTAATTGAAAATAAGACAATAACAAACATTGAACGTGCCAATGGTGTGGCAAAGGTTACATTGCCGATTGAAAATCTGATTGATAAAGATAAAGAGTATCTTTTGAAAATCACAATGGATACCGGTGAGCAGAGACTGAAGTATTATACACGTATTGTCTGGACAGATCATGACTATACAAAGCAAATGGAAGATTTGGCCTTGAACTTTACAACAAGCACATTTGATAAACACCAGGCCAAAAATCTTTCTGTATACCTGGAAAGTAAGCAGACAGCAGACAATAGTTCCTTAAATCATGTAACATTAAATTCCAGTTTCCAGCAACTCACCTGGGGAGATACCGGAATGCAGCCGGATGGAGATTATTACATGACATTAAAGGAATTTGACGGTGTTATGGGAGAAATCCAGATTCAGTACAAGTCGAAGGCATTGGATGAAAATGGAGTAGAGAAGTCGTTCTTAAATGAAAATAATTTTATATTCCGCTATGATCCAAGCAGAATATATATTATGGCGTTTGACCGGACGACAAACGAAATCTTTGATGGAAGTACAACACGGTTTAACGGAAAGAAAGTGCAGCTTGGTATAGAAGGAGAGAAAGAAATTCGTGCAGTCAGCTCCGAAAACAAGCAGTTTGTTGGATTAGAGATTAATAAGGATCTCTGGTGTTATAACAAAAATGATAAACAGAAAATAAAGAATATATTCAGTTATCGGTCAAGCAAAGATGACGGAAGCAGATCCAATTACAATGAACACAATCTGAAGATACTGAATGTAAAAGATAATGGGGATGTAGATTTTCTGGTATATGGATATATTAATCGTGGTAAGCATGAAGGATATAATGGAGTAATTTACTATACCTACGACGCAAAAGAAGATACTGTCATTGAAAACTTTTTCATCATGCTACCGGATACATATGAGAAGATTGAATATTATCTGGAGCGTTTAGCGTATCTTTCCAATGATGGAATGCTGTATATTTACTATAACGGTGGTATCTATGGAATTGATACCAACAGTTATGAGGTGGTAACGGTAGTATCCGGACTTGAGAACAGTGAATTTGCAAGCGCAAAGGATGGAAGGTATATTGCTTACCAGGATCCGGATGCAGAAACGGAATTCAAATCACGCAAAATTACATTTGTAGATTTAAGTAAAAATAAGTCGACAGACATCACAGCCGGCGGTAAGAATCTGAAGGTCTTAGGATTTATAGGAAATGATCTGATCTATGGAATGATAAATCCACAGCTTAGTGACACGTATACCGTTTCCGGTGATATTCCAACGGATGAGATTCATATTGTCGGTCCGGACCTTGCGGAAAGAACAAAGTACAGTAAGGACGGTTTGCTTCTGACCGATATTGAAGTAAGCGGAACAAGAATTTATCTTAATGAAGTCAAATACGATGCACAGAATAATCAGTATCAGAAAGTAGGAAAGGATACCATTATTTCTAATCGAACAGAAGAGAAGAATGATGAAATCCTAAGCACTGAGAATCAGAAAACCTTCAAGAAGATATGGATTATGAATATTCCGGATATTCAGGATAAGAAAGTAAAGGCTTCCGTGCCGAGACACCTTTCGGTTGAGAAAACTTCATCTATCGATTTAAACTTCAAAAAGAATAGCGATAAAAATGCAGAGTTTTCCGCTTATGCATACGGACATTTTGTAGGATTCTCAAGAACACTTGTAGGTGCCTACAATATGATCAGTGACAAGGGCGGATATATTGTCGATCAGAATCAAAATCTGGTATTTAACCGGAATGATAAAAAACCAATTGTATCGATCAAAAATCCGGCAGATAAAATCAGTGTGATAGAAGAAAAACTTCCGGAGCTGAAGATCATCAATACATATGAGGATTTTATTATGATCAATGCAAACGGAATGGATCTTAACAGTGCGCTGTATTACCTTAACAAAGGCTATCCTTTAGTGGCATACCTGGGGAATAACTATCAGTACATTGTCTCCTATGATCAGTTCAATATTAAAGTAATGAATCCGACAGACGGGACAACGCAACTGATCGGAAAAGATGATGCAGATGCAATGTATAAACAGGATGGATATCACTTTGTAGCAGTGCTTCCAAACAATAATGGATGATATCGATTCATAAGGTTTGATAAAAACAAACCGGAGTGGATGATTTCGACTCACGAAATTTCAAGAAGCAAAAAGAGTGACGAAAAGAATAGCATTGAAAAAGATCCGGTCTGACCGGATCTTTTTTTTACAATCGTACCGGTTCGAAAGTTTCGGTACGGTTATTATAATCAATAAAATAATTGGCGGTTTCAACAATGATCAGAGAGGGTTAGTTCTTATATTCCATAAGCTGATCTGCTAATTCGGCAAACTGCGCGAGAGTCAGAGCCTCACCACGAATAGTTTCGGAAAGCTGCATATTCTGAAGAGCTTTGATGGTTGCATCTTTTGGAACACCGGCCCCGGATGATAAGGAATTTAAGAGAGTCTTCCGACGCTGACCAAAAGCGGCCTTGATCAGTTGAAACATCCAACGATCATCGGAAACAGAAACAGGACTTTCCGGATAGCGCAGGAGACGTATAACGGCAGAGCCAACGTTCGGACGCGGAATAAAGCAGTTTGGCGGAACAAGCTGAATGATTTCCGGTTTGGAATAATACTGTACGGCAAGGGAAAGAGCCCCGTAATCTTTCGTTCCGGGAAGAGATTGCATACGGTCAGCAACTTCTTTCTGAACCATTACTGTGATAGAACGAATCGGCGCATGACTTTCAAAAAGTCCCATAATAATCGGTGTGGTAATATAGTATGGAAGATTTGCCACGACCTTTACAGGTTTACCATCATTATATTTTTGAATTACATCATTGAGATCGAGTTTCAAAACATCCGAATGAATGATGGTTACATTATCATAAGCCTTTAATGTATTCTGCAGAATCGGTATCAGGTTAGAATCAATTTCAACTGTAACAACATGACGCGCGGCTTCACAAAGAGCCTGGGTCATGGTGCCGATGCCGGGACCGATTTCAAGGACACAATCATCCTTTGTAATCTCTGAACTTGTAATAATGTTTGATAATACATTTTCATCGATCAGGAAATTCTGACCGAAACGCTTTTGAAAGCGGAAGTCATTCTGCTGAATGACTTGTATGGTTTCTTGTGGATTAATTAATTTACTCATAACGAGAGTTTAACATAGAACTTCAAGGATGGCGATAGAAATAGAAGAGAAATCATGTTATCATTAAATTTAAAATAACATGTCAGATAAATACAGGAGAGGAAGAGGCAAAGGAGAGCGTATGGAAACGACATCACTCAATGAAAATACCTATGCATTATTGAAGAATGACATAATGACATTAAAGCTGGTTCCGGGAGAAGCAGTGTCGGCAGCTAAAATTGCAGATCGGTATAAAGTATCCAGAACACCGGCAAGAGAAGCCATCGTGAAACTGGATAAGGAGGGATTGTTAAAGATCATTCCGCAGTCTAAGACTATGATTTCTAAAATTGATCTGAACCGTGCTGCACAGGAATGGTTTGTCCGCTCTTCATTGGAACTGGCCATGGTTCCTGCATTTATCAGGAATTGTACAGAGGAGACGATACAGAATATGGAGGACAATCTGCAGGAGCAGAGAAGAACCCATATTCCGGTCGATGCAATAGAGCATTTTCGTTTGGATAATGCGTTCCACGGAATTATTTATGAAACGGCGGGAGAAAATCTGGCAAAGGAAATCATCGATTCCCAAATGACACATTATAATCGCATCCGGTTTCTTACCGATCTCAATATGGAAATCCGAGAGAAAACCTTGAAGGAACACGAGGATATGATTCAAGCGGCAAGAGAAAAGGATGCAGAGTGGCTGCAGGCATTGATTAAGCGTCATATCCGCCGCATCTATAAGGAACAGAACGAAATTGTTGAAAAGTACCCGGAGTATTTTTTGGAGCGGGAGGTTTAAAGAAGAACAAAATATTACTAGTCTTGAAATCATTTAGATAAATTGATTCTATTGACATTGCAGTACTGACATGTTAGCATTGAAACACAAGCTGACATGTCAGTTTTTTGATGTGTCTGATACCACAGAGGAAGTATTTGTTGATGCAAAAGAATACGATAAGGATTTAAGTAAAGGAGACTACGATCATGGAGATGACATTACGTTGGTACGGGCCGGGATATGATACCGTTACATTGGAACAGATTCGGCAGATTCCTGGTGTGCATGGTGTAATTACAACATTATATGATAAGCAGGCAGGAGAACTCTGGACGCAGGAAGAGATTCATAAGCTGAAGACTACAGTTGAAGAGGCCGGCTTAAAAATCATGGGCATAGAGTCAGTCAATGTTTCTGATGATATAAAGATCGGCACGGCAAAACGTGATGAGCATATTGCAAACTATATAAAGACTCTGGAAAATCTCGGTAAAGAAGATATTCATATGGTTTGCTATAACTTTATGCCGGTATTTGACTGGACCCGTACAGAGCTTGCCCGTGTTCGGGCAGACGGTTCTACAGTATTGGCATATAACCAGGATACTGTAGATAAACTGGATCCGGATCACATGAAAGAGTCGGTAGAGGCTATGTCCAATGGCTTTATTATGCCGGGATGGGAACCGGAGCGTCTGGACAAGCTTAAGGAACTTTTCGATAAGTATAAGGATGTCGATGAAAAGAAGCTTTTCGAAAACCTGGTATATTTTCTTGAGGCCATTGGACCGGTTTGCGAGAAATATGATATCAAAATGGGAATTCATCCGGATGATCCGGCATGGCCGATTTTTGGATTGCCTCGTATCATCACCGGTAAAGAATCCATTATGAAGATGCTGAAGGCAGTAGATAAGCCATACAATGGCATCACATTGTGCACCGGTTCTTTAGGTTCAAACCAGCATAACGAAATTCTGGAAATTATTGAAGCGGCTAAGGGAAGAATTCCATTTGCGCATGTTCGTAATTTAAAATACAACAATCCGCGTGATTTTGAGGAAGCAGCACATCTTTCCAGCGACGGTTCTATGGATATGTACAAGATCATGAAGAAACTTTATGACACAGGCTTTGATGGCGTAATCCGTCCGGATCATGGAAGAATGATCTGGGGCGAGAAGGCAATGCCGGGTTATGGTCTTTATGATCGTGCATTGGGTGCATACTATCTGGAAGGACTTTGGGAAGCCATTGATAAGAATGCCAAGGCAGAATAAAAAACGCTAAAGCGAAAACAGGGAAGAAATGCAGGAAAAGAGAATCGACAGGATTCTATAATGAAGAAAGAAACAGGAAGGTTCAGCCATGAAATTAACACTTGAAGGATTAAAAGAAACATCATCATGGGAAAAGGCAGGAGTAGAACTGCCAAAGTACGATCCGGCAGTTGTAGCGGAGAATACAAAGAAATGTCCGACATGGGTACATTTTGGTATCGGAAATATTTTCAGAATGTTTATTGGCGGTCTTGCAGATTCACTTTTGAATCAGGGAATAACAGACAAGGGAATCACTTGTGTCGAAACCTTTGACTTCGATGTTGTAGATAAAATCTATAAGCCATATGACAATCTGGTACTTGGAGTAACGCTGAAGGCGGATGGAAGTACAGAGAAAAAAGTCATTGGATCTCTGACAGAAGCAATTAAGGCGCAATCACAGGTTGCAGAGGACTGGGACCGACTGAAGGCAATCTTCACTGCCAAAGAATTCCAAATGGCAACTTTTACCATTACAGAAAAGGGCTATGCATTGGCCGGTGCAGATGGCAAGTATTTCCCATTTGTACAGGCAGATATTGATCAGGGTCCGGAAAAACCGGGCGCTGCCATGGCCATTGTGACGTCACTTCTTTTTGAGCGTTTCAAGGCAGGACAGTATCCGGTGGCTATCGTATCCTGCGATAACTGTTCTCACAATGGTGAGAAGCTTATGAATTCTATCGTAACGATGGCAACAGAGTGGAATAAAAAGGGCTTTGTGCCGGATGAATTCCTGAATTATCTGAAGGATGAATCAAAGGTTGCTTTCCCTTGGTCCATGATTGATAAGATTACACCGAGACCGGCAGAAAGTGTTGAGAAGGAACTGGAAAAGCTTGGCATTGAAGATATGGCTCCGGTTGTCACATCAAAGCATACGTTCATCGCACCTTTCGTCAATGCGGAGGGCCCGCAGTATCTGGTAATTGAAGATAAGTTCCCGAATGGACGACCGGCATTGGAAAAGGCCGGTGTATATCTGACAGACCGTGAGACTGTCAATAAGGTAGAGCGTATGAAGGTTACAACATGTCTGAATCCACTTCATACTGCATTGGCAGTCTATGGCTGTGTCTTAGGATATAACCTGATTGCAGATGAAATGAAGGATCCGGAGCTGAAGGAACTTGTACATCGCATTGGACCGGTAGAAGGTATGCCGGTTGTAACCAATCCGGGAATTTTGTCTCCGGAGAAATTCGTGGATGAAGTTATTCATGTTCGTATTCCGAATCCGTTTATGCCGGATACACCGCAGCGAATTGCAACGGATACATCGCAGAAGGTTGGAATCCGTTATGGTGAGACAATCAAGAGCTATGTAGCAAAGTATGGAGATGCCACTAAGCTGCAGGCAATTCCTCTGGCAATTGCAGGATGGATCCGTTATCTTTTAGGCGTTGATGATAATGGAAATGCATTTGAGCGATCTCAGGATCCGATGCTTGCAGAGCTTGATGAAAAGCTGAATGAAATCCGGTTCGGTGATCCGGAGAGTGTCGGAAACAAACTGCATCCGATTCTTTCCAATGCCAATATCTTTGGCAGTGACCTTTATGAGGCTGGTATTGGCGAGCGTATTGAAGGTTATGTTAAGGAAATGCTGACGGGAGCCGGTGCTGTACGTGCAACATTAAAGAAGTATATGGATTAAAAACAGAAAAAAGAGTACCGTCTGCCATGGAAAACGGGTTCGGAAGATAATAGCCGGACAAAACGGTCAATGGCAGGCGGATTTTTTGTATAAAAAAACCGCCGGCATAAAAACCGGCGGCAAAAGGAAAAAGATCACTTGAATTCTTCCATGTGATTGTGGTTTCGGTTCTTGACTCTGGCGGTACGAATATGTCCACCGTTCAGCAAGAACTTAAAGCGATCAAAGAACTCGGACGCATTGGCGAAGGATTCCTGTGTAGCAACGACCTTATCGCTAATGGTGAGAATATAACCAAGGCGGGATGTAGGAATGCTGGTAGCGAGTGGAAACATATGACTCCAGATCGCACATTTTTCCTTATAGGAAAGATAATATCCCTCCTTTTCAGAATTGATTACGGCATCTTCCGGATGATAGAAGCAGTACCAGCGACCGCCGTGGATATCTTTGTCGTCTTTATGGTAGTCCACGAGACAAAAATCGTGGAGAAGACCTACGCGAGCAGCACTATCCGGATCCACGCCCAGAATCTTTGCCATAGAATATGCCATACGCGCTACACGTACGGAATGGTCATATGTATTTGTACTGCCGTGTCTAGGCACGGATTTCAGCTTGGCATACGTCTGGTTAGCGGTGATGTTTTTATACTGCTCGGCAAATTGTATTGCGTTATCATCTAAAACCATTGGTGTGTCCTTTCTCCGGCCCCCGGTCCGGTGCGACGAGTATAAAGCCCCCTCATAAAACAAGATAGAAGCTTTATAAAGGATAAGTTCTATCAATAGATTCGACTATACTCGCAATATCATAAGAAATCAATTCGTTTGAAAAGGATATTAAAATCTTATGGTAAAGGAAGGAATTGCCGGAAAAAGCTTAAATTTCATTTAGATTGATGCATATTTTTCGTAAAACGGATTGGAAAGAATAAAATCTTCGTTGTTCTGTACATTGATGAAAAAGATAGAAGTAACTAAACTATATAAGATTGTAGATTCGGTATACAATGCTCAAAAGCAGAAGATTATTTTTATGTAAAGCGATATAGGTATACTGAAAATAAGTAATAAGATAAGAGACATCACGAACATGAAGAAGTTTTATCAAAAGCATCATGACGTCTTTGTCGGATTCGGCACCGTCATAGCCATTGTACTTGCGTTTTTAGCCGCTCTGCTGTTTTTTAGTATCCGCTGGCTGCTTCGCACCTGGTCAGAATTGACTGTAGACGAAATCATATACCATCTGGTTGCACCTCTGCAGGGGACGAGTGCAGGCATGGTGAACGAGTACATTAAACATTGTGCGATTCCGTCAGGACTGATTGTTCTAGTAGTTACCGGATTATTTTTTGTAACGCGAAAGCGCCGTGCATACAGTCTTGTGGTATGGCTTTCTGTACTGGGCTCATTCTTTACCACAGGTTTTACGGTGGCAGATGCATGGAAGGATCTGGATTTGGGAGAATATCTTAAGTCACAGTTTGAAGTATCCACATTCATCGATGATCATTATGTCGATCCCAAGACGGTAGAGCTGAAATTTCCGGAAAAGAAACGGAATCTTCTTTACATCTTTATGGAGTCAACGGAAATCACGTTTACAGATAAGGCAAATGGAGGCGGCAAAACGGAAAATATGATTCCGGAGCTTACACAGCTTGCCCAGGCCAATGAAGACTTTTCGGGAAACGATCCGGTTCTGGAAGGCGGATATGCGATGCCGGGAGCCACATGGACGATGGGAGCCATGTTTGCACAAACATCAGGACTTCCACTGAAAATTTCCATTGAAAAAAATTCGATGGATTCGCAGAAAACCTTTTTCCCGGAAATTCAGACCATTGGAGACATTCTTCAAAAAGAAGGATATAAGCAGAAACTGATGCTTGGTTCTGTAGGCTATTTCGGTGGTCGAAAGCTCTATTTTCAGACACATGGAAATTATGATATTGAAGATTTCAGCTACTGGAAGAATAAGGGAAAGTTTCCATCCAATTATTGGGTTAACTGGGGATTTGAAGACCGAAAGCTTTATGAATATGCAAAGGAAGAGCTTACCAGTCTCGGGAAAGGCGATCAGCCGTTCAACTTAACGATGCTTACAGTCGATACCCATTTCCCGAACGGATATCTTTGTCCGCTTTGCGGTTCAAAGTTCGATGAACAGTATGCCAATGTTTATGCCTGTGCCTCCAAGCAGCTTTCGGATTTTATTGATTGGTGCAAGAAGCAGCCATGGTATGAGAATACAACCATCGTAATCAGTGGCGACCATCCGACAATGGATCACAATTTCTGCAACGATATCGCCAATGATTATGTCCGGAAGGTGTATACCTGTTACGTAAATCCGGCAGCAACGGTAGAAAAGAATGAACGCCGGGAATATAGTACCTTTGATGATTTCCCAACCACACTTGCAGCAATGGGAGTGGAGATTCCGGGCAACCGTCTGGGACTGGGCACCAACCTTTTTTCTGCAGAGCCAACGCTGACAGAACAGTATGGCCGGGAAAATGAAAAAGCGGAAATTGAAAAGAAATCCAAGCTGATGATCAAGCTTGCGGCAATCGATCAAGCAGCCGCCTTCGAAGCAAAGGAAAAGAAGGAAGCAGAAGATAAGAAAAAGAAAGCGGAAAAAGAAGCCGCTGCCAAAAAAGCAGAGGAATCCAAAGCGGCAGTAACGAAAAAGCAGGCGACCGCTTCGACAACCTCTGTGAAAGAAAATAAAAATTCATAACCGATCCTGCAGATGCAGTAAAAAAATACCGAAGATTGCAAATCAAGCAATCCTCGGTATTTTTTATGTCAGGAATTTTGCAGACTCAGAATATAATCGATTGCATGTGCCACTCCGTCTTCATGAATCGAAGGGCATATATAATCCGCTGCAGCCTTACACTCTTCCTTGGCATTTCCCATTGCAATACCAAGTCCGCAGTGTTGCAGCATGCCAATGTCATTCCAACCGTCGCCGATCGCAGCTGCTTCCTGAGGTTGAAAACCATAAGAGGAAAGTACCGCATCAATACCGGAAACTTTGCTGACGCCCTTTTTTGTGAGATCAAAACTCAGACCATCGGACCAGCGAACCAGATCGCAATCCGGCAATTCCTTTTCAAGCAGCAAAGATTCCTCCATAGACATGACAGGAATCAGCATAAAAACCGGATGTTCCGGATCCAGAGCTCTTTTCGGGTCCACGACCGGTGGCTGATGAGTCTTAATGTCATAAAGAACTTCTAAAAGTTCCGGGGTGACCATATTGGCATAGATCTGGCGTTCTTCCTGGAAAAGACAGGCAAAAGGTTTCTGCTCACA
>ONLM01000273.1 GCA_900318695.1 uncultured Eubacteriales bacterium
CCTGGAGCTGCAGCTGACTCGGCTTCGCTCTCATTACCAGCGGCTTCCTGCGGTGCACTTACGGTTTCACCATTGGCATTGGTTTCGGCAACCTGTTCACCCATAGTCTCCTTATTGATGCCCTCCGGATTTTTATTCAATCCCGCATTAATGGAATCGGCCGGATCCGTATCTCCCTCCGGCGGAATGTTCAGGAACTGCAGTGCATCATTCATGATCTTTCGTTCGATGCCGATCGCGAAAGATGCTGTAGCCTGCGCTTCACCCTCCAGATTCGGCGTATCGACAATGACATAAACCAGAATCTGCGGATTTTCTGCCGGAGCAAAGCCCTCGAAGGATACAAGATAGTTTTTGGCAGAACGCGGAATCTTCTCTGCGGTTCCGGTCTTGCCTCCCACATGATAGCCCTGGATCTGCGCCTTCTTACCGGTACCGCCTTCTACGGTCTGATAACCTGCCTCCCGGATAAAATTACTGGTTTCTTTTGATACTGTGGTACGAACGACTTCCGGTTTCACATCCTTTACCACGGTGCCGTTTCCATTGACGATCTGCTTTACCACATGCGGTCTGTAATAATTACCGCCATTCAGAAGACTCGCATAGGCTGCTGCCATCTGAATCATGGTCACATTAAAGTTCTGACCAAAGGAGTTGGTTGCCAGAGAGGTCTTACCGATTTTATCGGCATCGTAAATCAGGTTCTTGGTGTTGGCTTCTGCCGGAAGATCGATTCCGGTATCATTACCGAAACCGAAGATCTGCTGATACTTGATAAAATTCTGCGCTCCCATAGCGAAGGCGGTATTCATCAGATATACGTTACAGGATCGCATCAATGCGGTCTGTGCGTCAATGACACCGTCACCGTCATGGTTGTGGCAATGAATCTTCCAGCTGTGAATGCCGTCGGTCAATTCAATGTAACCTTTACATTCAAAGGTCGTACTGGCATTGATTGCACCGACTTCCATAGCAGCCGCAATCGTAAACGGCTTTGCGGTAGAACCCGGCTCATACGTATCGGATACCGGTACGTTACGCCAGATCTGGTTCCAGGCCACCTGCCGGCCATAGGACAAAATCTCATCCTGGCTGAAATACTGCCCTACTTGATCTTCTGTGATCTCCGGCTTGTCCGGATTCTCACGATGATAAACACCGACCGCTTCCTTCCGGCCGAACTGCATCAACACCTCATCGGTATATACATTCGGATCCAGTTTACGCGGATTGTTGAGATCAAACTGGTTCGTGCTCGCCATGGCCAGAATCTCACCATTGTTCGGATTCATGACAATCGCCGCTGCCACCTTTGAGCCGACATCCTGTGTCTGCCATTCATTGAGATATTTCTCTGCCGCCATCTGGATGTTGGTATTGATCGTGGTAACAATCGAATTACCGTCGGTAGGCTCCTTGAGAACGGATTGCAATTTAGTATCCGAATCAAGATAGCCATACTCTCGTCCGTTGACGCCCATCAGGGTGGAATTGTAATATTGCTCTACGCCGCCGGTACCGTTGGTGCCGTCTGCATTGGCAAATCCAAGGATATTACATGCCATGCTTCCATACGGATACATGCGCTTATACTCATCTTCAAACCAGATGCCGCGGATTCTTTCCTTAGAACCGGAATTCTGATATGCCTTGTTCTGACTCTGCATATAATCCTCAAAGCCGGATTTCTGATCATAGCTTAAGTCCTTCTTGTATTTGACATAGGACTTATCCTTCTTTTCAGAAATCAGCTTTGTAAGTTCATTCTGGTCATACTTAAAATATGTACTCAGCGCATTGATAGTAGCCTGTACATATCGACCGTTGGCGCCGGAATTGATGACATGCGGATCAATAATCAGATTATAGACCTTCTGGCTGGTTGCCAGCACGGTGCCGTTGCGGTCCATAATATCTCCGCGGCGAAACGGCAGGGTACGTGAATCGTAGGATGCCTGCCGTTGTGAAAGAACGATTTTATTGTATTGCTCGTTGTTATTCCGGATGATGTTATAATCCACACCTATAAGGGCAATTAAAGCCAGCATTATCACGACAAGCGTAATAGCCAGCTTTTGTTGCATATACGGGACTAAAACTCTTCCCGGCTTTTTTTTATTTTTTGTATTGTGGGATGTCCTCATACTGTCTTACATACTCGCTTTCCGTCTTATCATAGGTGATCACCTGATCTTTACCGGCATATACCATACCGAGCTCCTGCGTCGCAACGCGGTAGATCTCATTGAGATCCACAGATGTATCTATGCTGTTCTGAAGCGCGTCGTTTTCAGACTTCAATCGGTCAAACTGTCTCTTTTTACTCTCGATTGAGGATATCCTTGTATTTATATCGGTCTGCACCTGAATATAATTGAAGCAGATATATAATGTCGCGATCATGCATACAGCAAGGAAAAGTAAAAACGGACGGTCTACCGTCACATATTTCTGACGAAGACGTTCCATCCGGGCGTTCTGCTGACGCTCCAGCTCTTCCATATGCCGATCATATTCGGCCCTTTGTCTTAACGCTCTTCTCTCATCCTGCTGTGATCGCTTTTCAGGTGCAAGTTTACGAACCGCGTTGCCATCTGTCACATAACGGACAGCGCGCCGGCTTCGTTTCCTATTTCCTGCACGTCTTGCCATCTCACATTCCCCCATAGCTGCGGCCTTTAAGAATCCCTTCTGCTTCCGCAACTGCCTGCAATGGTTTTTAAAACCTTTAACAATCCTTCTGTTTCTTTCTGCAAAACCAAGGACTCCGGAAAGAGATGCTTCGTCATTGCCTGTCGGCAATTCCTGAGGCGACTCGCATGCTTTTCTGATTAAACTTCTGTACGTTTCTCAAATATCCTTAGCTTTGCGCTCTTGGATCGTGAATTCTCTGCAAGCTCTTCCTCCGACGGAAGAATCGGCTTGCGGCTGATCACGATACCCTTTGATTTTCTGCCGCATACACATACCGGAAATTCCGGCGGGCAGACGCACGGTTTTTCTGCCGTGCGGAATTTATTTTTTACGATACGATCTTCCAATGAATGGAAGGTGATCACACAAAGGCGGCCGCCTTCATTCAAATGATCGATCATGGTGTCCAATGTATTTTCCAGAACATCCAGTTCATGATTCAGTTCAATCCGAATCGCCTGGAAGGTACGCTTGGCCGGATGTCCTCCAGTCGCACGAATCCGGGCCGGAATCGCACCGGAGATGATCTCCGAAAGTTCCAGTGTCGTCTCAATGCGTTTGTTCTGGCGATACTGGCAGATATGCTTTGCAATATTCTGTGCGAAACGATCTTCTCCATAATTTTTGATCATATGGAAAAGCTCTGACTCGCTGTATTCATTCACAATGTCTGCTGCCGTCTGCGGGTTCCGATCATCCATTCGCATATCGAGCGGTGCATCATTCCGATAACTGAACCCACGCTCTGCAGTATCCAGCTGATAACTGGATACACCAAGGTCAAGATAGATGCCATCCACCTTTTCTATGCCCAGATTTCCGAGAACCTGATCAATGTCTGCATAATTGCTGCGAACAATCGTTACTTTTTTTTCATATTCCTTCAGACGTTCCGAAGCTGCCTGAATGGCATCTTTGTCCTGATCGATTCCGATCAGACGACCTTGATCGGAGAGACGACTGCATACCAATGATGCATGTCCGCCGCCACCCAAGGTTCCATCAACATAGATCCCATCGGGTTTAATATTTAGGCCATCCACCGTCTCATGGAGAAGAACGGAATAGTGTTTAAACATTTATACCCCCAGATTTTCCCAATCCTGTTCAAGCTGCTCTTCGTCTTCGAAATCGTGGTACTTTTCGAAGTACTTATCTGCATCCCAAATCTCGATGTTGTTTCCAACACCAAGAAGAACAATATCTTTCTTTAAGTCTGCTTTTTCGCGGAGTGTTTGTGGAATCAAAATACGGCCTTGCTTATCAAGCTCACAGGTACAGGCAGAACCAAGCAGGAAACGTTTCAAATCTCTTGCCTTACTATTGGTAAACGGAAGTGCATCCAATTTGTCTTCCAGGGCTTCCCACTCTTCGGCGCTATACATAGCAAGACATCCGCCCAGGCTTCGGGTCACTGTAAACTCGTTTCCGAGTCCTTCCCTAAACTTGGCCGGTATGATCAATCTGCCTTTGGCGTCTAAATTGTGGTGATATTCGCCTGTGAATGACATCCCTTTTCTACCACTTTCTACCACTTCTCTCCACTACGCAATAATAATCCCATATATGCCGGTCTTCGTCAAGACAAGATACCGTAATATTCCCTTTCGTTTGTGTGCAAAATTTAGATATTTTTTTCTTTGATTTTATACTTTTTTTATAATTTGTTTGCTTTTTCCCTTTGTTTTTCATGGAATTCTCGTCCATAAAGCAAACAGATCGGGATTACATCAAAGGATATAAAATGGAAATAGTGTAATTCGGTGGTGGGATGTGGCTGGTGGCGGAAATTCCCAAAAAATCCGCATTTGGGAATTGCCGCCACCATTTGGGATTCTGTTCCACCTAACCACAAAACACAGAATCATCTCGGGCGTCCGCTTGACGGCTTTATAGCTGCATCTCGCGCATCGCGCTCGATTTCCTTCGCCGTCCAATGTCCGCCTGTGCAAGCACGGCGTCCGCTTGACGGCTTTATAGCAAAAA
>ONLM01000213.1 GCA_900318695.1 uncultured Eubacteriales bacterium
CAGCGTACATCCGCGTCTAGGCTAGATGTAGGACCAATATTATATGATTTATACTGTCTACAATCTTAAATCATCGACATAGAATTTGGATTTATAAGCATTTTTTCAAATTTTTTTGAATAATTTTTGAAGTTCTTCTTCTGTAAAATAAGAAAGTATCTTCTGTTCGAATTCTTCGAAAGAAATATCGGAAGCAAGGTGATGCAGGAACAGGAGGTTCTTTGTATTCTCTAAACTGTATAATCCGGTAACAATCGGAAGGAACTGATCCAATGTAGCGGCACGCTGCCGAAGTAAGGCTTTGCCGACGGATAAAAGGACGGTTCCGGCTGTAGGATTATAAGGCTCTAAAGATAAAGCTTTTACAGAGAACTCTAAAGCATGTTCGTAATCTTCTGCATGGAAAAAAGAATCACATAATAAGGCATAGACGTTTCCGGTGAAGTTTTGATTGATCTGTCCTAAGGCATTAGGATGTGCTGCAAGCTTTGCAAGAGTCTGTTGAAAGGCAGAAATCGCATCGCGAAAGAGTTTTTTCTTATAATAAAAATACCCGATCCAGTAATCAAAGGAAGCTTCTTTCGGAAAAACGGTACTTGCAGTCTGATAAAGATCCAAGATCTGCTCTGCCTGGATGGAAATGTCTTTCGCAAGATTCTGCAACTGCGTATCTTTTTCAGATGCAGTGTAGAGAGTTACCAGAATTTCCATGAGGTAGCAGAACGTATAAATGGCCCGTTGGCTGTCAGCACTTAAGCTATCCGGCATTTTTTTGATCGCGCTGTAATAGGCTGAAACGGCGGCCCGGTAATCCTGAACAGACCGGTACTCATCTGCCAGATAACTGATCATGACATAGTCATTCGGATTTTGGGCAAGGTAATGATTTATTATTTCGAGATTACGCCGGGTCTTATCTTTATTTATAATCGCCTCTCTGGTATAGCCGGTGTGTTTAATGGTTAGAAGCTCTGCTGCATTGCAGGTTTTAAGACCGGAAGGAAACAGAATCTGTTCGTGAATCGGATAATAATAGTGAAGGCCCGGTTCATTTTTCAGGATTCGGATCAAGACCGCTTGATCGAGTTCCTCCATGGTATCGGAAAGATTGACTAAAGTACAGCTGATGGAGTTAGCGCCTTGAGCCGCTGCGTTCTGGAGAGCCTTCTTTATTTGTATTGGATCTGCCGGTTCCAGATATTCATCGGCATCCAAAAAGAAGATCCAGTCTCCAGTGCATTTTTCCAAAGCAAAATTCTTTGCCGCGGAAAAATCGTTGACCCAGTCAAAATGATACACAGCGGCACCACAGCGCTTGGCGATTTCTACGGTGCGATCCGTACTTCCGGTATCTACAACAATCTGTTCATCCAGAAAAGAGCGACCCCAGGAGAGCGCTCTTTCGATATTGTCTTCTTCGTTTTTTACAATCAGGGCTTGTGATAAGCGAAATGAATTGATCATGATTTTGTGCGTTTTTTTGAGAAAATTTCGCCAAAGTTCAGGAACGGAGATTCCTTGGTTAACACTTCCCGAATAATGTTTTCAATGGACTTCCGGTAGTTATCCTCTGCAAGTTCCGGAACCTCGTGAAGCATGCGAATCTGCATTTCCGCATCCATGCCGATGGAATTAAAGTGTTCTGCCAGATTTTTGACATTTTTATAGGCTGCGGATATAGATTTACCCAGATTTTTCTGAAGCACTTCGGACATTTCATCGATAAAAATGATTTTACCTGTAATCTCCGACGCTTGTTTCTCGTGCATACGGTAGGAATCCTTATCGGTCTTCTGCCCTGCCAGATTTGGAGAAATGTCGGTCCATGCATGTAAATCCTTCAGAGCTTTTGCTGCGCGCTCGGGGCCGTAGAAAACAATTTCCTCATAGCCAACTTCGATCAGAACACCGCCTTTTTCATCTGGGCACAGATTTAAAGCCAGATTTAAATCATTAAACGGTGCGCGGATACGGCGCATGTGACCTTCTGTAAAGGAAGCATGATTTACGGCGTCAACGTACTGTTTGATGGCAGAATCGGAATGACGGTATTTGGCTTCATCGATAGCCAGTTCTCGCATGACTTTGCGAGCGACTTCCTTTGACATGGTGCGTTTTTTAGCGATTTCCATTATACCAACGGCATGGGATGAGTACTGTGCATTAAGCATTTCCTCACGGACATTCATCGGGTGATTGGTGACGAAAGCAGCCTTTGCGATGACGCTGTCCTCCAGATCATTGGTAATGGATAAAGTATGAGGCGGCTTGTCGCCTTCTACGCCGATTCCGACGTTTACTGCATCCGGAGCGTGACGAATATTATCGACAATAGTTGGGTTATTCCAAAAGATATTCACATCGTAACTTGCATCAATATCAAAAAAATGAATGTTGGAAAATTTTTCGTAGGAATTACGAAGAATACGGGCTGCTTCCACATTATAAATATTGTTTGTAGCTACATAAATATCTACACGCTTGTTTGTCTGCAGGTCATTCACAAAATCGGTCAGGATACTGCTCTTCTGGTGGGCATTAATCATCTCTTCCAGTTTGTCGAGATCCACTTCGATTTCCGGACGGTTTCGAATGTAGGCATAAAGTTCGTACTCATTGATTGGGATACGAATGCCTTCCGAACCGTTACGGCGTGCCCGGGCGATATCGCTGATGAATGCATCCATCATTTTCTGAAGTTCGGTGCGCCCGGAGGATTCTTCCGGCATGTCACAGCTCATAATTGTGGTTGTGGTTCCGTCGGCAAATTGAGCAAGGATTGTAGACTGCTTTTTGTCTGAACTTGGAACGATACTGACACGGGTATCTGGCATCAGCTCGGCTACGATTTCGCCGGAAATGGAATATAAGGTCAGCTTATCGTTTTCATTATATGTAGGCTTAGGTGTATTGAATTCTTCTACTTCAACGGTGATTTCGTCGTTATCTGTAAATAATTTATTGAAAAAACCCATTCTGCTCTGCTCCTCTTGGTTAGTCGTGATGTGTTTTTTTATATAGCATTTAGACGTTTAACAGCAAACGAGTAGTCATCTCGAGCTGCCAATGTATAATACTCTTTCGCCTTTTCCTTATCTCCGGAGGATTCGTACCAGTATCCCAGGTTATAGGCGGCCTTAAAAGAACCGGTGCCGACTATTCCGCCCTCTTCACGGCTTTTCTCTCCCAGCTCCAAACATTTCAGATAGCTTTTTTCAACGTAGGGAAGCAGGTAGTTGTAGTTATCGTTGTCGGTTGAAATAAGCTTTGAATAAAACAAACCGGAGTAGAAAAAGAAATCCGGATTTCGGGAAAAATCGTATTGCACCTTAGACATAACATCTTTTGCTTCTTCCAAAGCGTCGTCTGTACCGATGTCGTATAAGGTATATAAGTACCGTAGGATCCCATCTTTCCAGAAAGTAAGTTTTTTGGTTTTGGCTGTGGATGTTTTTTGATAAAAGGTTCGGAAAAAACCGAGACTTTCGTCGAAACGCCGAAGCCGTCCCAGGTCTGAGGCCAACTGGTAAAGATAGAACGGACTTTCCGGTTCGTTTTCGATCGCGGTAAACAGATAATTCAAATTCCGTTCGGATTTCTCCGGATAGAGATAGCCGTCATGAGCGATAAACAAAGGTGTCATGACACGAGATTCTCTTGAGTCGATCTGTTCATGAATGGTACCGGTATAACGAATGCCAGAAGGCAGAATACGGGGTACAATACTTATGTTGTGGTTGATTTCATTGCCTTCTTTAAATGCATTGTTAATATGAACCTGCCCAATCCAACGTTTTCCATATCGATCGACAATATGCTGAAGTGTATGCCGAAACGTATCCGGGTCCGTGTTTTCTTTTATATCAAGATATTCATCGGCATCTAAAGAAAGATTGATATCGGCTTCGTGATCTTCATCGGATTTTTCCAACGCAAAGTTTCTTGCAGCAGAGAAATCATCACACCATGCAAAGTCGTATACATGCGCACCGAAGGCAGCAGCAATGTCCCTGGAACGGTCCGTCGAACCGGTATCGGCGATGATGATGTCATCCACATAGGGAGCCGCGGCGGATAAGCTATGCTCAAGGCTGCGCTCTTCATTTTTTACGATCATGACGAGATTTACTTTCATCATCTACCATCCTTTATCTGCTTTATTTTTTGAAACAATTATTGGTTAACTTCTTTCGCTTGCTCTTCTTTTCGCAAAGCCTTAAAAACATAGCTTCGAATCGCCGATTCTGCACCATCGGTCAGGTCAAGGAAACGGAGTCCATAACCGAACCGGTTGTCGGGCATTTTGGTAACACGAAGAACTTCTACCCGGAAGATCCGTTCAAGAGATCGGAAATTATATTTAAAGGAAAGTTCTTCTCCAATCCGAAGTGGTTCGGATGTGGTGATGAATATACCGCCGGCACTGAGGTTTGTAATGACTGCATAAAATGGCCGTCGTGTTTCGGAGAAAAATCGAACCTGCAAGTTGATATCGGCCCGGATATCCTGCTGCCGCTGCACTGCTTTATTAATGATTAAAATTTCGCATTCCCCCATCCAGAATTCCGGACGATCCGGATAATTCGGATTTTTCTTTACAACGACATTGCAGAGAGTCTGCACATAACCCAGAATATTGTCACTGAAATCTACAGCGATTTTAGAATAGCGCATATCCATGAGATCGGTATCTTCAAAAAAAAGATCGATAAGATTACTTTTTCCGTGAATGACGCGAGCACGGCTGTAGTGTTTATCATCAAAATGAACGATGCAGCTGTTACAGTCCTTCAGCCAGGTATCGGTTTTGATGATAGGTTCCTTTTCCTTCTGATTCGTTTTGTCTTTATGAAATAATAGCATATTTAAGTCTCGTGTGTATCAAAATCCCCTATGGAACTGCCGGCATTCATCATCATCTGAAGACGTAAAATTTCGATGAGATTTGCAAACATATCCTTGTCAACCGTTACTTTATTTGATCCGTTGCTTGTAGTGTCTTCCTTGGAGCTGGTTAATAAGCTCAGAATGGAAGTCATGTTTAGACTTCCGTTATTTAGTCCATGACCGAGTCCGAAAGACTGCAACATGGACTGAACATCATGGATAGAGCTTCCGATGCCTAAAAGATCTTGGGAAGCAGAACCGGTTCCGGAGCGGTTTAAGATGGAGTGAATATCAATCTTTGCATTGCCGCCCAGGTCGGCCATAATGTTTTTAACATAATTTTGTGTCTCTGAAAATGGAGGAATACCATTGTATTTTTTTACGTTGCCGGCTCCGGCGTTATAAGCGGCCAGGGCAAGCTTCAGATCGCCTCCGAAATCCTTCAAATTTTTTGCCAGAAGTTTTGCACCGCCCATGATATTCTGCTCGGCATTGAACGGATCACTTACGCCTAAGGATTTAGCGGTAGATGGCATGAGCTGCATGATTCCCATAGCACCGGCTTTGGAGACTGCTGTGGTTTTGAAGCCGGACTCCTGTTTGGCAACCGCTTTTAGGATCTGCTCTGAAATGCCGTAGGTATTGGCGGCTTTCCGAAACAGGTCATCCAGAGTCGTTGCTTTGGCATTGACGGTTTCTCCCGTTCCGGCGGCCTTCATTCCTTCAATCACATTTTTAAAGACATTTGTATTTTGATTTAGAAGCTTTACCTGCTGTTGTGTACGAGCTTTTCCGGTATGATTTGCTTCTGTGATGGATTCTATTAAAGGCATAATTATGCTCCTTGTGTCATGCGTCCGGTTGCATCGAAATAATACATTTTCCCATTATCATAGAACCAGCCGGTGACCATTCTTCCGTTGGCTCCGATATAATACCAGGAACCGTTATAGAGGATCCAGCCGAACTTCATGTGACCGCTTGTTGGGTCGAGATAGGACCAGGTACCGTCCTCATGAGCGATCCAGCCGGTCTGCATTTGTCCATATGGATTGAAATAATACCATAGACCATTGATAACACGCCAGCCGGTAGCCGGTTTTACGGATACATCATAATAATACCATACACCGTTCACAAGTTTCCAGCCGGAGGCATTACCGGCGGCCGCTGCAGTATTTGTATTTTGGACATTGGACGTCTGCGGTGCCGTATTGTTTTTGGGGGTTACTCCGTTTGCGATGACATTGCCCGATACGACTTCGTCAATAGAAGTAACATATTCCCC
>ONLM01000212.1 GCA_900318695.1 uncultured Eubacteriales bacterium
AACCTTGCGGATAATGTCTGTACAAAACAAAACGGTCCGGGGCTGTTTTATTATCCCCCAATCCAAGACACAATTCTTTCATATTTCTTTTATATTCTACAATCGTTTTTAGAATCATTATTTTTGAAAAATATAGAACTATTTTTTATTCAATAGGAACAATTAATAAATGCTTACAAAAATGTGATATACTACGAACGTTGCGTTTTTAAGACATTTACATATTTAGATGTCACAATATAATGTGGGGGATTATAGCGTGAACACTTTACTATGCGGAAATATAGGATACTGGAATACAGAAACGTTAAAATACGCTTTTCCGGAAGATTCCTTGGTATTATGCGGAACAGACTGTGAAGAGAAGAAAGACCAAAATATAAAATGGTTTCAGCTTGAAGTTAAAAGTCAACGTTTTAAAA
Organism: uncultured Eubacteriales bacterium; assembly: GCA_900318695.1. Taxonomy (GTDB): domain Bacteria; phylum Bacillota; class Clostridia; order Lachnospirales; family Lachnospiraceae; genus Oribacterium. The sequence goes on from ONLM01000212.1 coordinate 423, forward strand.
CCGTATTTCATACCTATGACTTCGAACGTGTCATCTATATGTCGGAATATCTCACCTATCATACATCTGCAGAAAACGAACTTGAGAATATCCGTAATCTATTACGGAACTGCAGAAAATCTGCCATTTCCCAACTGATTTATTTCACTTCTGATGTTGTATGCAGCATTGAGGAAAATTCAAAAAGGATGATTCTGGAAGCAGCCGAAAGGCTGTTTCATTATTATGCCAAGCAGTGCAAGGTAGATCTTAGAATCATCCGATCCCCTTTTCTTCTTTCTCCTGTAAAGAAAAACGATTATCTATATGGACTTTTCCATACGGTATATATGAAAAAGGACCAAATCCGAATGGATGCACCGGAAGAAGAACACGATCATTTTATGGACATGCGGGATATTGCGGAATTCTTTTACCGTCTGTCAAATAACTGGGAAGCAGGAGAGGGCGTTCTAAGACTTTTCCCTGTAGCCAAATGCACTTTCCGTGATTTGGGTGAATTTTTAAAAAGCATTGATCCGGGGCTTACCGTTCAATACGCCGATCATTCTGCATCCCGCCCCTTCTTCCGTAAAGGTGAAAATACGGTAAGAACCGCTTTCGGATGGTCTCCAATGTATGATCCGCTGGAATCACTTCCAACATATTACAAAGAGTACCTGAAACTGAATGAAAAAAAGCCGGGACTGCGGGAACGAATCAGCCGGTTTGTTCATCTTAAAAGCAGTACCGTAATGGTAATCGAGCTCCTGCTCACGGCGCTTTTTGTGGAGTACATGAACCATATTTCCGGAAACTCCGTTCAATTCCGAATGATCGACTACAGACTACTCTATGTTGTAATTTTTGCATCGGTCTATGGTACGAATGCAGGCTTTCTGGCATCCATTATAGAATCTTTCTCCCTGGCTCTGGCCTACTATCAAAGAGGTTCCAACTGGCTCATGATCTTTTATGATCCCGGAAACTGGCTGCCTTTTATCTTTTTATATGTCGTAGCCGCCGTATGCGGATATGTAAAGCAAAAAAATGACGAGAATTTTCATTTTATTCAAGAGGAGAACAACTCTCTCAAGGAGCGGCTTCATTTCATCACCAGTCTGTACGAGGAGGCATTGGATTACAAAAACCAGTATCGGAAAGATCTTATCGGCAGCCGAGACGGCTTTGGCCGTATCTTTGAAGTAGTACAAAGACTGAGCAATACCGTACCGGAAAAAATCTTTGCCGAATCCATACCGGTCATGGAGGATGTACTTGAAAACAATTCCATTGCCATCTATACCATAAACGATGTTTCGGCAAAATACGCAAGACTTGAAATATGTTCAAACGGGATTTCTTCGGAACTGAAAAAATCTCTCCATTTGTCCGGTTACGAAAAAATTCTCGAAACGGTAAAGAGCGGCAGAGTCTGGTTTAACCGGAATCTGCAGAGTGATTTTCCCATGTATGTTGCAGGAATCCTTGCAGAAGGGAAACTTTCTGTATTAATCATGATTTACCACGCAGAATACGGCCAGACGAATAATTACTATGCCAACCTGATCCGCATTCTCAGCGGCTTAATGGAAAACTTTATCGTAAAAGCCTGGGAATATCGTCATGCCATAGAAGAACGTATTTATATATCCGGTACCAATATCGCAAAGTGGGACTATTTTACCGAACAGCTTAAAATCGAAAGCGATGCTGCCGCCCATCACCTTACCTCCTTCCGATTGTTTCAGATTGATCCGGAAGGAAAAAGTGTCACCGATTTGGACATTCTTTTCAAAAATAAAACAAGAGTCCATGACCTGATCGGATATGGGCCGGACGGATTTCTGTATATGCTTGCCGCACAGGTAGATGAGAATAGTGAGCAGATCGTTCTGGACCGTATCCTTGCTATGGGACTTTCCTGCAGGATTGTTTCTGCAGATACTTTGCCTCATACGGATATTCTGCAGAAATAACAGGAGGAACCATGGTCACATCTTTGATCATCATACATATTTTTTTCCTTATCGTGCTGTTTCTTTTAAGCCGTATCGGAATCCTAAAACCGGGAATGACTATGATTCCGATCATCCTGCTGGTTCCTGTCTTTGGAAGTCTTTCCGCATTACTTGCCTGCTATCTCGAAAGGACTCGCATAGCAGGTACAAAAGCCTCCGATCTTGAAGTCATGAAAAGCAGTCTTGTCAGTCCTCAGGAAATGCCAACCCGGGAGGAAGAAGAGGGCGGCTCCGTACCGCTGGAAGACGCTCTTCTTATTGATGATGCGCAAATGAAACGTTCCATCCTGCTGGATGTCCTTATGCAGGATACTGACCGCTATGTACAGGTTCTCAATGAAGCCCGTATGAATGAAGATACAGAAGTGGTGCACTATGCAACAACCGCTATGGTAGAGCTCCTGAAGGAACGGGAAATGAGTCTTCAGAAATTTGCTGCTATGTATGCGGAAAATCCTGATCAGGACGGACTTCTTACCGAATACATAAACTACATCCGGCAATACATCTATTCCGGAATGGTAGACGGCCAAATGCTGGAGATCCATAAAGCAACTTATATGCAGCTTTTACAGGACAGCATAAAAAAATATAAAAGAAAAGAAGACTATTTTTCTTATCTAGACTGCCTGTTTGAAAACAAGGATCTTTCTCCAATAAAAGACTACCTTGTCCTCTTTCAGAAAAAATGGCCTCAGGATGAAAAGACATGGGAATACCGTTTCCGTTTTGCCTATGAAAATGGAGATCATCCCGAGATGGAACGGCTCATTGCAGAAAGCCGTGAAGATGGACATTACTTTTCAAAAAAAACAAAAGAAATCATAAAATTCTGGGAAGCAAATAATAACCATGCACAATAACAGCACAAACAAAAAAAGATTTTACAGCCTTCTTAGAGTTTTCGCAGGCTTTGTTGCTCTGTTCATACTGCTCCTGATGGAACGGATCGGTATCCTGTATAAAAAGCCGTATTCCGTTGTGAAACTCTATGACAATAAAACCATAGAAGCAGATAAAAGTCCCATAGGTCCGGCAACCTGTCTTTTGATCATTGACAGCAGCAACGCCACAAGTCTTGCAGACAAGGATGAATTTGAGCAGATTCTTACAGATATGAGAATTGCACACGATACAGAGGATCTTTCTAACCAGAAGGGATATCTGCAGAATCTGACTCGGTATGAAACCATCGTATATGCAACGACGGACGTTTCCGCAATAGGAGAGACCATGCTCCAGCTCAAAAACTGGGTTGCCGATGGCGGCTCCATGATGTTCGCTCTCCCTTTGCAAAAAACCAACGAGCTTAATGTCATCAGTCCAAGTATCGGTATAGAGGATAGCGGCTATGAATACGCTATGGTGGATTCGTTCCGTCCAGACAAAAATTTCATGCTGGGCGGAGGGCAGACCTACCATATCGAGGACGGCTATGAATCGGCTCTGAAAGTAGGTCTCAGTGATAACTGCAATGTTTATGCCACCACCGGCGATGGCAGGGTACCTTTGATTTGGGAAAAGGATTATAAAAAAGGAAAATTTGTTGTCTGTAACTTTGCTTATTGTCAGAAAGCCTACCGGGGAGTATATGCCGCAGCCTATTCCCTTTTAGGAGATGTCTGCATTTATCCTGTAATCAATGCCTCTGCTTATTATATCGACGATTTCCCATCCCCAGTTCCGCAAGGTGACGGAAGATACATTGAACGGGATTACCATATGCCGATCGCAGAATTTTATTCTTCGGTATGGTGGCCCGATATGCTGTCTCTCGCTGAAAAACACAAATTTCAGTATACCGGCCTGATTATAGAAACCTACGATAACAAGACAGGAAAAAATCCGAAACGAAACCAAAATACCACCGACTACTACTATTATGGAAACATGCTGCTGAACCGCGGCGGAGAGTTAGGCTACCACGGCTATAACCATCAACCGCTTTGCGGACCGGACTATACCTACAAAGAAGATCATGGCTATCATCTGTGGGAAAGCCCGGAAGCCATGCATCAGTTTTTTCAGGAACTGGAGGATTTTTCACGATCCGTTTTCCCCGAAACAGCATTTCATGTTTATGTTCCTCCTTCCAATATTCTATCGGAAGCCGGACGCTATATGCTGGTTCATGATTTTCCAGACATAAAATGCATTGCAAGTACTTATTTCACAGGGGAAGATGCCTATTCTCAGGAGTTCTCGGTTTCAAAGGACGGAATGATTGAAACGCCTCGAATTATTTCCGGAGGAATTCTGGATGATTATATGCGTTTTGCGGCATTTTCCGAATTAAATTTTCATTATGTGAATTCTCATTTTCTGCATCCGGATGATCTGCTGGATCCGGACAGAGGTGCCGATCTCGGCTGGAAAACACTGAAAAACAACCTGTCTCAATACATGACATGGCTGGATAAAAGTGCTCCGGAACTCCGTCATGTAACCGGAAGCAGTATGGCTGGAGCCGTACAACGATACTGCATGCTGGCATGTGAAAAAAGAACAGAGGGCCGTAAAATCACACTCCACTTTAAGGGATATAAAGATGAAGCCTATTGCTTTCTCCGTCTGAACAAAGGAGACATTTCGAAAGTCTCCGGAGGAAAGCTCAAAAAACTCACAGGAAATCTCTACATCTTAACGATTCAAAGTGATGTTGTGACCATTGAGCGACAGGAAACAGACTAATACATATGATGTGAGTGTCAAAAGTATTTGCCACTCACTGATGACGCGCAGCACGCACAAATATCAGAAATCAAAAACCGTATTGGAGGAAACTATGAGAATCTGCCTTGTGCTGGAGGGAAGCTACCCATATATACATGGAGGCGTTTCCACCTGGATGCACAGCTATATACAGAATATGCCGGAACATGAATTTGTTCTTTGGGTAATTGGAGCAAAAGCAAAAGACCGTGGAAAGTATGCTTACGAACTCCCGAAAAATGTTGTGGAAATTCATGAAGTGTTTCTCGATGATGCCTTGCGTATCCGCCCTGTCAAAAAAAGCTTTCCGGCTCTTAATGATGAAGAAAAGGCAGCATTGGTCGAACTCATGAAATGCGATCGGCCGGACTGGAATATCATCTGTCGTCTGTTCCAGGATAAAGAAATAAATCCCGGAAATTTTCTAATGGGCGAGGATTTCCTTGCGGCTTTTGAAAAAATGTGCCTTCAGGAATATCCTTACGTTCCCTTTGCCGATACTTTTCATACCATACGTTCCATGCTGCTTCCGGTATTCTATCTTTTGGGAACTCCTGTTCCAAAGGCTGATTTATACCATGCAATCTGTACCGGCTACGGCGGTCTCCTTGCCGTACTGGGACATTACAAATATCAGAAACCCGTTGTCCTTTCCGAGCACGGAATCTACAGCAGAGAACGGGAGGAAGAAATCATTCGTGCAAAATGGGTCATCCCATCCTTCAAAAAACAATGGATCAAGTTCTTCTATATGCTTTCCGATGCCATATATCAAAAAGCTTCGGCCGTCAGCTGCCTCTTTAACAGAGCTTCCGAAATACAAAAGGAGCTTGGTGTACCGGAAGACAGAAGCTATGTAATTCCTAATGGTATCGACTACAAAAGCTTCTCTCAGATTCCGTATAAGGTAGAAGACGGATGGGTGGATATCGGAGCTGTTATCCGATTTGCTCAAATCAAAGATGTTAAAACGCTTATCTATGCCTTCTACGAACTGCAGAGTATGAGAGAAAATGTAAGACTTCATATCTTGGGCGGTGTAGATGACGAAGAATATGCCCAGGAATGCTATGATCTGATAAAACAGCTTTCCATTCCAAACATTGTTCTGGCCGGAAGAGTCGATGTTAAAAAATATATGGAAAAACTGGACTTCACTGTACTCACCAGTCTTTCGGAAGGACAGCCATTGTCCGTTTTGGAATCCCTTGCGGCAGGAAGGCCCTGCATCACCACGGACGTGGGATGCTGCCGGGAGTTGCTGGAAGGTACAGGAGAAGACAGCTTTGGTATTACCGGTTATCTGGCTCCACCAATGCATAGAAAAGCGCTGGCACTCGCCATGAACAGAATGTGCGAAAGCAGAAAACGGCGCATTGAAATGGGAAAAATGGGACAGCTGCGAGTTAAAACATATTATCAAACAGAAATGATGATGAAAAAATACCGGGAATTCTATGAAAATGTGAGATTGGAGAAATATGGCGGGAATAGGATTTGAACTAAAAAAACTGTTTCGTTCCACAGGTGTTTTTGCTGTATTAAAGGCGTATGGTTATACAGGACTGGTCACGGCCGGTCCTATGCTTTTAGGTATTATTTTTTTACTTTGTATCTCCACCATGGGACAGTATTTCGGATTGGTTAAGAATGACCAGGATCTTTTGGTTGCGATGATCACCTATGCTCTTTTAGGATCTTTACTTCTGACCAGCCTATTTTCCATGGTGCTGACAAGATACATTGCGGATATGTTGTATGAGGAACGGACGGAATGTATTCTGCCATCTCTGGAAGGAGTACTTTGCATCATCCTTCCTGTGGGAGGTCTGCTCTTTGGTATTTTCCTATGCTTTGCCGGATTGCCTCTATTCCTTTCCATTCTTGAATTCTTTTTTTTCACGGAACTTTTAGTCGTCTGGATGCAAATGGACTATCTTTCCGCTCTAAAGGATTATAAAGGGATCCTGCTTGGCTATGTGATTGCCATACTGGTTGAAGCTCTGACTGCGGTTGTTCTCAGCCTTTTGTTTGAAACTTCACTAAGTATTCTGCTCATTTCCGTCCTATGCGGTTATGGTGTCATGATGCTTTTTCACTTCAATCTTTTATATCGGTACTTTATAAATTCAAAAACAGAGAGCTTTCAGTTTTTAAACTGGTTCGACGAATACAGAGATCTTTCCATCATTGGATTCTGCGTGAACTTCGGTCTGTTCTCCCATCTTGTAATTGGATGGTTTTCTGCTATCGGAGAAAAAATTCACGGACTGTTTTACGGGGCTCCCCAGTATGATATCCCTGCACTCATGGCTTTCCTTACGATACTCATCACAACCATAAATTTTGTTGCTTCTGTGGAAGTACATTTTTATCCGAAGTATCGCAAATACTATGATCTGTTTAACGGTAAAGGATCCATTCTGGAAATAAAAAAGGCAGAAGAGGAGATGCTGACCGTCCTGGATCATGAAATCACCTACGCTGCAAGAAGGCAGTTCTACGGAACCGCACTCATGCTTTCCCTGGGATTACTCATTCTGAACAAACTTCCTTTAGGATTCAATTCGTTGATGAACGGCTACTTTAGAATACTGTGCATCGGCTATGGAATCTATGCCATTGGAAATGTCATGATGCTGATTCTCCTATATTTTTCTAATTATAAAGGAGCACGAAACGCGGCGATCGGATTCGCGGTTTCTACTACACTCCTTTCCCTATTGTCGCTTTTGGGGGATGTGAAATACTATGGATTCGCATTCAGTATGGGCAGTATGGTATACTATCTTCTCAGTTTTTCAGAACTTCAGTCATTCACCCGAAGACTGCATTATCATATCCTGAGCAGACAGCCTATGATCTACGTTCAGAAAACCGGCCTTGGAAGAGCACTTAATGTTCGACTGACCGAACTGGAAGATCAGTTTAAAAATAAAATATTTTCTATGCCGAAAAAAGGAAGCATGAAATGAAAAAAGATAGCTTAAAACTTATTGCGGTAGCTGCAGCACTTTGCGGTGCCATTTTTGTATCAAATTTTTATAACAATCTGCAGCCAAGGCAGGAAAAAAACCATACCAAGGTTCAGAAAACCATGGAAGTCCCGTCCCAGAACGCAGAAACCACAAAGAAGTCCTCTGTAAAAGCTTCGAAAGACTGGAAAAACGGCACCGATTCAAAAAAAAATCCCGGTCCAAAACATCTGCGTGATGTAGATTCCCTATATGAAGACAATGGCAATTCCTACGTCACCATGTATCTTACCGTACGAAAGGGAAATGCAACAGAAGGCACAGACCATACCTGGGAAGAGGTAAACTCCCATTCCGTATAT
>ONLM01000211.1 GCA_900318695.1 uncultured Eubacteriales bacterium
CCATCGACTACAATGATTTCGTAGGTCGTATCGGTGTTGGTAAGATTGAGAACGGTACCTTAAAAGTCAATCAGGAAGCCGTTGTTGTAAACCATCACGACGAGTCCAAGCGTTCTCGTGTCCGTATCACAAAGCTTTATACCTTTGATGGTCTGAAGAAGATTGATGTACAGGAAGCAAAATGCGGTGAAATTGTTGCCGTTTCCGGCATTGAAGATCTTCACGTAGGTGATACCATCTGCTCTACAGAAAATCCGGTTGCAATTCCGTTCCAGAAAATTTCCGATCCGACCATTTCTATGGATTTCATCGTAAATGATTCTCCGCTGGCCGGAACCGAAGGTAAGTTCGTTACTTCAAGACATATTCGTGACCGTCTTTTCCGTGAGCTTCAGACCGATGTATCTCTTCGTGTAGAAGAAACCGATTCGGCTGATACCTTTAAGGTTTCCGGTCGTGGCGAGCTCCATCTTTCCGTTCTGATCGAAATGATGCGTCGTGAAGGTTTTGAGTTTGCCGTATCCAAGGCTGAAGTTATTATGAAGCGTGATGAAGTCACAGGAAAGCTTCTGGAGCCAATGGAGCTGGCATTCATTGATGTCCCGGATGATTGTACCGGTTCTGTCATTCAGAAACTCACACAGCGTAAGGGCGTGCTTAACGGTATGAGCCCTCTTGCTACCGGTTATACCCGTCTGGAGTTTGAGATTCCTTCCAGAGGTCTGATCGGTTACCGAGGTGAATTCATGACCGATACCAAGGGTAACGGTATTCTCAATACAGAATTTGAAGGCTATGGTGAATATAAGGGCGAAATGAGCTATCGTCACCAGGGTTCTCTTATTGCCTATGAAACCGGTGAGGCTGTTACATACGGTCTTTTCCAGGCACAGGCAAGAGGTACTCTCTTCATTGGTACCGGCGAAAAGGTATACGGCGGTATGGTTATCGGTATTTCTCCAAAGCAGGAAGATATCGAAGTAAATGTATGTAAGACAAAGCACCTCTCCAACACACGTACATCATCTTCTGATGAGGCATTAAAGCTTGTTCCTAAGAAGATCATGTCTCTGGAGCAGTGCATTGACTTCATTGATACGGATGAGCTTCTTGAAGTCACACCGGAGAATTTAAGAATTCGTAAAAAGATTCTTGATCCTACACTCCGTAAGAGAGCTGGATTTGCCAGAAAACAGGGTTAATTAAATAAAATTACCAAATTTTTTATGCAGGAGACCGTTTTTTTCGGTCGCCTGCATTTCTATATTCGTGTATAATAAAGTCTGATTTGTAATCAATTCATACCAACAATTATACTTCTTTTATGTAAGGAGGTTCTTATGGCAATTTTTAGAGGAGCCGGCGTAGCGCTGGTCACTCCATTCAATCAGGATGGTTCCGTAAATTACGAGAAACTTGCAGAGCTGGTTGAAGAACAGATCAAAAAGGGAACCGATGCAATCATTGCATGTGGTACTACCGGTGAAGCAGCAACCATGTCAGAAAAAGAGCATATGGACGTGGTTCGTTTCATTATAAAACAGACTGCACATCGCATCCCTGTGATTGCCGGTACCGGTTCAAATTGTACAGAAACCGCAGTAGAGCTTTCTCGTGACGCGGAGCAGGCCGGAGCAGAAGGTGTCCTTCTTGTTACTCCTTACTACAATAAAGCCACTCAGAACGGCTTAATCCAGCATTTTACAACGATTGCCAACGCTATTTCCATTCCATGCATTCTTTATAATGTACCTTCAAGAACCGGTGTAACCTTACAGCCGGAGACTATGGCTTACCTTTATAAAAATGTCAATAATATCGTTGGTGTTAAGGATGCAACCGGAAACATTTCCATGACAGCAAAACTGATGACTCTTGTCGATCAGGATTTCTGCTTATATTCCGGCAATGATGATGAAATCGTTCCAATCCTTTCTCTCGGTGGTTCCGGAGTCATTTCCGTACTGTCCAATGTTGCTCCAAAGGAAACACACGATCTTTGCCAGAAGTGGTTTGACGGCGATGTAAAGGGTGCGCTGGAACTGCAGTTAAAGACCTTCCCATTGATCAAGGCATTATTTGCCGAAGTAAATCCTATTCCGGTCAAGGCGGCTCTGAATCTGCAGAATAAGAATGTTGGCTCTTTACGACTTCCATTAACCGAAGCAGAAGAGAGCACAAAAGCTCTTCTCAAGGCGGAAATGGAAACATTAGGTATTCTTTAAACATAAAAGCAGTGACCGCTTCCCGGTCACTGCTTTTTATACGCGAAAGGAAATATACATGACAAAGGTTTTAATTTTTGGCGCTATGGGTGCCATGGGAAAAAACGTTGCAAATTGTGCAAAGCTTATGGATGGTATTGAGGTTGTAGCCGGTGTTGATCGGGAAGACCATCTGGATGATCCATCCATTGGTTTCCCTGTTTACGGTTCCTTTGACAACATCAAAGAGGACTTCGATGTCGTAATCGACTTTTCTGTTGCAAAGGCCGTTGACGGACTTCTGGATTATCTTGAAAAGAGCGGAAAACCTTGCGTACAGTGCACAACAGGGTTAAGTGATGCTCAGATTCAGCGGATTCAAACGCTCAGCACCAAAAATGCCATTCTCCGCAGTGCAAATATGAGTATCGGCGTAAACCTGCTTCTCGAACTCGTCAAAGTTGCTGCACAAAAACTCTATGAAAAAGGATTCGATATTGAAATCGTCGAGCAGCATCACCACAGAAAACAGGATGCTCCATCCGGAACCGCTTTGGCATTGGCCGACGCCGTAAACGAAGCACTGGATCAGAAGCTCACTTATGTATATGATCGTTCTCAGAGACGTGCCGCACGTCCTCATGAAGAACTGGGAATCAGTGCTGTCCGTGGTGGAACTCTTCCGGGTGTTCACGATGTAATTTTTGCCGGTGATGACGAAGTAATCACCTTTAATCACACCGCCTATTCCCGTTCCATTTTTGCAAACGGAGCACTGAATGCAGCCAAATTCCTTCATGGAAAGGCTGCCGGACTTTACTCTATGCAGGATGTATTGTCCTGATTCCGGTCTGATCCATTCATTTAATTGCCTTTGGCAATCAGCCATTTATGCATATATACCATTGATACAAAGGAGATTCATCATGGCAGAACACAATCGTTACCAAAGCCCGCTTACCGGACGTTATGCTTCCGAAGAAATGCAGTACATTTTTTCTCCGGACAATAAGTTCAAAACCTGGAGAAAACTCTGGATTGCTCTTGCCGAAACAGAGCATGAGCTGGGCCTGAATATCACCAAAGAACAGATTGACGAGTTAAAGGCACATCAGGATGATATCAATTATGATGTTGCGGAAGCTCGTGAAAAAGAGGTTCGTCATGATGTCATGAGCCATGTGTACGCTTATGGCGTACAGTGTCCAAATGCAAAGGGCATCATCCATTTGGGTGCTACCAGCTGCTATGTCGGTGACAATACCGATATCATTATTATGCGTGAGGGTCTGCGTCTCGTCCGCAAAAAGCTTCTCAACTGTATGAACGAGCTTGCAAAATTCGCTCTCAGCTACAAAGACCTTCCAACGCTTGCTTACACACATTTCCAGCCGGCTCAGCCGACCACAGTCGGAAAGCGTGCAACCCTCTGGCTCAATGATCTTCTTTTGGATCTCGAAGATCTGGATCACGTTCTTGCTTCCTTAAAGATGCTTGGATCCAAAGGCACAACCGGAACACAGGCTTCCTTCCTGGAACTCTTTGACGGAGATCTGGAAAAGGTGGACCGCCTGGATCCCATGC
>ONLM01000209.1 GCA_900318695.1 uncultured Eubacteriales bacterium
CGCGGAATTTCCTACCTTCGTTTTAATTTTAATACCGCGGTTCTTTCGGAAGAGGAGCTGCAGTATGCGGCTTTCCTGAAGACGGTGCTCGGTTATATGGATACGGACCGGCACAGTTATCAGGATCTGACTTCCGATGTACTGCTTCATACGGGTGGCATGAATTTTGATCTGAATGCCTATCCGGATCTGAAAGAATACAATCATTACACGGGAATGTTCAGCATTGACGTGAAACTTCTTTATAATGAAACCAAAACCGGACTGTCTCTGGTACATGAGATCATCAGCAGTACGCATTTTGCGGATGAAAAACGGATGAAGGAGATCTTGAATGAGGCGAAGTCCCGGGAGCGTATGCGTGTGGACGGAGCGTCGCACAGTTATGCAGTGAACCGTGCAACATCCTATTTTTCCGGAACAGGCCGTTATAATGATCTGACCGGTGGCATTGCATACTATCATTTCGTGCAGAAAATCGCGAAGGATTTTAAGAAGGATCCGGAGCAGCTGAGCCGGAAGCTGCAGGAGGTTGCCGGAAAACTGTTCCGCACCGAAAATCTCTTTGTATCGCTTCTCAGTGAGAAGGAAGGCTGGAAGCAGCTGGAAAAAGAATTCCCGGACTGGAGAGAACTTCTGAAGAAGCAGGAACATGCGAAGATTTCCGAGCTCTCCGGAGCACAGATCCATCTGCAGGGAAACCGGAATGAAGCCTTCCGTACACCGTCACAGGTGAATTTCGTTGCCCGTGTCGGACGGTTTGATACAAAGACGCATCCGTATACCGGTGCCCTTAAGGTTCTAAAGGTGATTTTGAATTATGATTATCTCTGGCTGAATCTTCGGGTAAAGGGCGGCGCGTACGGCTGCATGAGCGGTTTTGGCCGTTCCGGTGAAAGCTATCTGGTATCATACCGGGATCCGCATCTTAAGGAGACCCTCGATATTTATGAGAAACTGCCGGCATATATCCGGGAGTTTAAAACCTCAAAGCGGGATATGACCAAATATATTATCGGTGCCATTGCAGATCTGGATACGCCAAAGACAAATCTTACGAAGGCAGCACTCAGCGTAAGTGCATTCCTGTCCGGTGTTTCTAATGAAATGCTGCAGAAGGAACGAGATGAAATTTTGAAGACCGGAGAAAACGATATCCGTGCTTTGGCACCGTATGCAGAAGCTCTGCTTGGTACCGGCGCATCCTGTACCATCGGCAATGCCGCGGAGATCAATAAAAACAAGAAGGAATTCCTGTCTCTTGAAGACATTAAGTGAGGAATATAGATGACAAAAACAGGATTTGTAGCATTGGTGGGACGTCCGAATGTCGGGAAGTCTACCTTGATGAACCATGTGATCGGGCAGAAGATCGCAATCGTTTCCAGCAAACCTCAGACAACACGTGGCCGGATCCAGACAGTATATGATGATGAGCGCGGCCAGATCATTTTTCTGGACACACCAGGTATTCATAAGGCACAGAATAAGCTGGGCGAATATATGGACAATGTGGCCGAGAAGACATTGGCGGATGTTGATGTAATCGTCTGGCTGGTTGAGCCGAGCACATACATTGGTGCCGGTGAGCAGCATATTGCAGAGGTGCTGAAGGCGTCGAAGAAACCAAAGATCCTTGTATTAAATAAGATTGATACCTTAAAGGATATGGTTCCGGAACTGCAGGCCGCAACGGAAAAGTATAAGGAACTGATGGAGTTCGATGAAATCGTGCCGGTATCGGCGTCCAAGGCGCAGAATCTGGAAGAGTTTAAAAATGTTCTTTTTAAGTATCTTCCGGAGGGACCACGTTATTATGACGAGGATACCGTAACGGACCAGACAATGCGTGAGATTGCCGGGGAACTGATTCGAGAGCAGGCGCTTCGGAAGCTGAATGATGAAGTGCCGCATGGCATTGCCGTACTGATTGATGAGATGAAACAGAGAAAGGACGGTCTCTGGAATATCAAGGCAACCATCGTATGCGAGCGTGAGGCACACAAGGGCATTATTATCGGCAAGGGTGGAAGTATGCTGAAACGTATCGGAACCGGTTCCCGTATTCAGATTGAAAAGATGACGGGGGATCGCGTGAATCTGCAACTTTTCGTCAAAGTACGAAAGGACTGGAGAGATTCGGATCTGTATCTGAAAAACTACGGCTACAAAGACGAGACCTGACGGGAAGCGTTTATGAAAGAAGAATTTACGTTTCACGGGGTGGTGCTGGAAACAGCGTCATCCCGTGATTTTGATAAACGACTTACGATCCTGACCCGCGAACGCGGAAAGATCACCGTATGGGCTTCCGGTGCCAAAAAACCGGGGAATCCGCTTATGGCGGCCACACGGAACTTCGTTTTTGGCGCGTTTTCTGTGAGTGAGGGAAAGGCCGGATACAATCTCCGTTCCGTGCGTGTGACGGAATACTTTGAGGATATTGCCGGCGATCTGAACAATGCCTGTTACGGGGCGTATATCCTGGAACTTGCCGCCTATATGGGACAGGAAAATCTGGAAGCGGAGGAGATGGTGAATCTGATCTACCTTTCACTGAAAGCCATTCTGAAAGACACGATTCCGGATGAGCTGGTGCGGCGCGTGTTTGAGCTTCGTATGCTGTTCTTAAATGGGGAATACACGGAACTGCCGCCTATGCCTGCTTCGGAAGCCTGCAACTATACCTGGAAATACGTTCTGGAGACGTCGGTTGAAAAGCTGTACAGCTTTATGCTGAAGGAGGACGTGCTCCGGGAATTTGCCGCCAATGTTGACCTTTTGATGCATGAGTCGGTACGGCACAGTTTTCGCAGTCTGGGGATATTAAAGAGCATACAGTGATAGACGTGATGCCGTACCAATGTGCGCATTGGACGTACATTGGTACGGCATAGAAGAACAAGTACACGCTTTTGGACTAGATTTTTATGGCAAAGCGCGGTATATTGTTCAAAGCAAAAAAGATTGCTTTAGCAAAACCGGGCTAAGGCAGTGCCGACGGGGTGACCTGCGGCGCTCTATGGCCGCACTCCGGCGGCAGAAAGAGGAAAAAATGGCAAAGAATTACTCAATGGACACAATCGTTTCCCTTGCAAAGTCAAGAGGATTTGTTTATCCGGGTTCCGAAATCTATGGCGGACTCGCAAACACCTGGGATTATGGTAATCTCGGTGTAGAGCTTAAGAACAATGTCAAGAAGGCATGGTGGAAGAAATTCATCCAGGAGTCAAAGTACAATGTCGGTATCGACTGTGCGATTCTCATGAATCCGCAGACCTGGATCGCTTCCGGTCATCTTGCTTCTTTCTCGGATCCTTTGATGGATTGTAAGGAATGTCACGAGCGTTTCCGTGCAGATAAGATTATTGAGGATTTTGCGGAAGCAAACGGCATTGACATTGGCGGCTCTGCAGACGGCTGGTCCAAGGAGCAGATGGAGAAGTTCATCGAGGACAATAAGATTCCATGTCCAACCTGCGGCAAGCATAATTTCACCGGAATTCGTCAGTTCAACCTCATGTTCAAGACCTTCCAGGGTGTTACTGAGGATGCAAAGGATGCGGTTTATCTTCGTCCGGAGACAGCACAGGGTATTTTCGTTAACTTTAAGAATGTACAGAGAACATCCCGTAAGAAGCTTCCGTTTGGTATCGGTCAGATTGGTAAGTCTTTCCGTAATGAGATCACTCCTGGTAACTTTACATTCCGTACCAGAGAGTTTGAGCAGATGGAGCTGGAGTTCTTCTGTAAGCCGGATACCGATCTGGAGTGGTTTGCATACTGGAAGCAGTTCTGTCAGGATTGGCTTCTCAGCCTGAATATGCCGAAGGATATGCTTCGTGCCAGAGATCATGAGAAGGAAGAACTTTCCTTCTATTCCAAGGCAACAACCGATCTGGAGTTCCTCTTCCCGTTTGGATGGGGCGAGCTTTGGGGCATCGCCGATCGTACCGATTATGACCTTGGCCGTCATCAGGAGGTTTCCAAGGAAGATCTTACCTACTTCGATGATGAGACAAACGAGCACTACATTCCATATGTTGTAGAGCCATCTCTCGGCGCCGATCGTGTAACATTGGCATTCCTTTGCGCTGCATATGATGTAGAGGAGCTTGAGGGCGGTGATGAGAGAACAGTACTTCATTTCCATCCGGCACTTGCACCTGTAAAGATAGGTATCCTTCCACTTTCCAAGAAGCTTGCTGAGCCTGCACAGGAAATTCATGACGAGCTCGCAAAGTACTGGAATGTTGAGTACGATGACCGTGGAAACATCGGTAAGCGTTACAGAAGACAGGATGAGATTGGTACTCCGTATTGCGTAACATATGATTTCGAGTCGGAGAATGATCATTGCGTAACCATCCGTGAGAGAGACAGCATGACGCAGGAGCGTGTTCCGATTGCGGATCTCAAGAAGTATTTCGAAGAGAAACTTGCTTTCTAAAGATTTATCTAAGCAAAAATAAACAGAAAAGAACCCGCCGCATATCCGAAGAAAAATTCGGATGTGCGGCGGGTTTTATAATATTCATTAAGTGTTTTCAAAGGGTTAAATGCTTTCGAAGGGCTAGACCTTAAAGCGGTATCCTACACCCCATATGGTTTCGATATATTGCGGTTTCGAAGTATTCATTTCGATCTTTTCACGGATCTTTTTGATGTGGACGGTAACGGTTGCAATGTCACCGACAGAGTCCATTTTCCAGATTTCCTTAAAGAGTTCTTCTTTGGTGAATACCCGGTTTGGATGAGACGCCAGAAAATAGAGAAGATCAAATTCCTTTGTAGTGAAGGTGACTTCCTGATTGTTTACAAAGACGCGGCGTGCAGTGCTGTCAATGCGTATGCCGCGGATCTCGAGAAGATTATTTTCTGTTTTTCCGGAGCTTAAAAGCCGTTCGTAACGGTTCAGATGCGCCTTAACACGGGCCACAAGTTCAGAGGCGGAAAATGGCTTGGTCATATAGTCGTCGGCACCGAGACCCAGCCCACGGATCTTGTCAA
>ONLM01000263.1 GCA_900318695.1 uncultured Eubacteriales bacterium
GCGGGAGTGCTGAAATTGGCAGACAGGCAAGACTAAGGATCTTGTGTCCGATAGGACGTGTGGGTTCAAGTCCCATCTCCCGCATGAGTAAAGCGCTTTGGAAAAGTCCAAAGCGCTTTTTGTTGTCTGTAAAAAATTCGTGAAATGTCATTTATCGAAATGGAGATTCAAAATGAACATAGCGTTAATAACCGGAGCGACCTCCGGCATGGGGCGAAGAATGGTTCTGGAACTGAACGATCGCATTCCCGCCATTCAGGAATTCTGGCTAATCGGAAGAAGAGAAGATCGTTTGTTACAGCTTGAGCGCGAACTTACACATCCCGTCCGCACCTTTTCTCTCGACCTTACAGACCCGTTTTCGCTTTCCTCGTTACAGACCGCGTTGGAAAACGAAAACCCTCGCATTCTTTTTCTCGTCAATGCTGCCGGCTTTGGGAAAATCGGCGCCGTTGCAACGCTTTCTTTACAGGATCAGCTTACTATGATTGACCTGAACGTCCGAAGCCTCACCGGCATGTGCCGAATCGCCTTGCCTTTCATGGCTCCCCACTCCAGGATTATCAATTTCGCTTCCAGCGCCGCCTTTATTCCGCAAAGTCATTTTTCTGTTTATGCCGCATCCAAAAGTTACGTATTGAGCTTTTCCAGAAGCTTAAACGCCGAATTAGCCGGAACCGGATGTTATGTCACCGCCGTATGTCCCGGCCCGGTAAAAACAGAATTTTTTGACATTGCCGAAACAACCGGCAACATTCCGGCTTATAAGCATTTATTTATGGCAAAACCGGAACGTGTATGCAAAAAAGCCTTAATCGACAGCGTAACCAAACAGGACATCAGCGTTTACGGTCTATCCATGAAGGCGCTCCATGTCGCTACGAAGCTGCTTCCATATCCAATGCTTCAAGCAATCGAAAATCAACTGAACAAATAAAGGAATTTCCATGAGAGAACTCATTATATCCCAGAACGAAGCCGGCCAGCGCTTCGACAAACTCCTCCATAAATATCTAAAAAACGCCGGAACTTCATTTCTATATAAAATGCTTCGTAAAAAGAATATTGTCCTGAACGACAAAAAGGCCGACGGAAAAGAGATACTGCAGCTGGGCGACTCTGTAAAAATCTACTTTTCGGAAGAAACATTCCAGATCATGACCGGTTCACAGCCTTCTGCAGATTGCGCAAAAAAAGCAAGCCAGGAAAAGCCGGCCGCTTTGAATACAGCTTTCCAGAAATACAAAAAAACATTTGTAAAATCCATTGTATACGAAGATGAACATCTGCTTCTTCTGAACAAACCGGCCGGTTGGCTGTCACAACCCGATGGAAGTTCCGTTGCCTCCGTCAATGATCTTTGCCTTGCGTACCTAACAGAACAGGGCAAATTAACCGAAAAGCAATTAGAGACCTTCCGCCCAGGCATCGCCAACCGTTTGGACCGTAATACATCCGGCTTGATCCTTTTCGGAAAAACTTTGCCGGCTTTACAAGAACTGGCAGCAGGCCTGAAAGCACGAACATTAAAAAAATATTATTTGGCCGTAGTCCGCGGCGCATTAAAAGAGCCCCGGCAGATCGATGGTTTTCTCACAAAAAACGAACGCACGAATCATGTCACGATTTCCGCCGTCAAAACCAAAGACAGCAGCGAGATTCATACTGCCTATGAGCCTTTGATTTCCAGCAGGGACTTCACCGTTTTAAAAGTACACCTGATCACCGGAAAGACACATCAGATTCGCGCACATCTTGCGTCCATCGGCCATCCCATCCTTGGCGATGTCAAATATGGTTCCCGCGATTTCAACAAAAGGTATCCGAATGTGCATTCGCAGTTGCTCCATGCATGGAAATTGGAGTTTCCCGACTGCTCCGATGGCGTGCTTGGCGCCTGTTCCAACCGGACTTTCACTGCAGAACCGCCAGAGAGCATGCAACCCTTTCTGGCAGAATAACATAACATATTCTTGATTTTATCTTTTCAAAGCAGAAAAATCATGATAGCATAGCCGTATCTCCGAGTGGTTCTCACTCATTCATCCCCAAAAAGGATAAATATGCTATCAAAAATTAATAGTGCCGGTATATCCGGCGTTGATGGATTCATGGTATCCGTCGAAGTTGACGAAAGCAACGGCTTACCGCGTTCTGTAATCGTAGGAAACGTATCGCCTTCCGTACGGGAAGCCATGGAACGTTGTGATGTTGCACTCCGAAATGTCGGCATCGATTTGCCGCCCAAGCGCGTCACCGTCAACCTCGCGCCGGCGGGTCGCCGAAAAGACGGCACAACCTACGATCTCGCCATTCTGACGGGTATGCTACGCGCTTTAAGACTTGTATCCGATATCCCTCTGGAGCAGTATGGTTTTCTGGGGGAAATCGGTTTGGACGGCACGGTACGTCACATCAACGGAGTCCTGCCACTCATAGCAGAAATGCGCGCTGCCGGACTCAACGGTGCAGTCGTTCCCTATTCCTGCGTTCAAGAAGCTCTTGTCATAGAAGGAATGGACATTATCGGCGTACGTGATATTTCTGACTTAGTCACGTTGCTGCGTTCTCACGATCATTTCAAAACATTCCCCCGAGAATCCCCTGTACTTCAAAAAAACGAATCCTCGTATTCTGTCGATTTCAGCGAACTGCACGGTCAGGCTTTCGGCATACGGGCCGCTTTGATTGCTGCCGCCGGAAGACACAACATCCTTCTTTCCGGCACTGCCGGTACCGGAAAGACCATGATTGCACGTCGCATCCCGACCATCCTTCCACCGCTCAGTAAAAAGGAAAATATCGAAA
>ONLM01000208.1 GCA_900318695.1 uncultured Eubacteriales bacterium
ATTTGTTACACTACTGTAAATATAATCGTAGGCCTTCTCTGCAAATTCACTGGCCTCCGGGTTATCCGAAAGCATTTTCATAAGGCGGTCATAACCGGCGGACATTTCCTGCGGAAAAGAATTGATCAGACTCATAATGGAAGAATAGAGCTGCGGAATAATCAGAGCAATCAATCCAATGCCGACCACAAGCAATAGCGACAGACATGTAAGCGTTGCCAGAAAGCGACTGAGATTTCTGGCAATTTTCGGACTATGAAATGTTGCGTAAAAAAAACGGTAGGTATGCTTGAGCACAAAATTATAAATCGGAGCGGTAAGATATGCCATGACAGCGCCGTAAATGATTGGCGTCAGAATCGTCATCAGCCGTTCGACAGCCTTGCTGAGATTCGGCATATTGCTTAGAAGGTATCCGAGTCCTGTTGCGGCGGCAAGCACCAGAAAAGCGGTTATTCCCCATCGGATCTGAACATCCCAGCGGGAGACTTTTTTTCGGGGAACCGTTTCTTCCGGAGTCATTGTTGTTTCCGTGTTCATGTAATTATTCTTTTGTTCGTCCATAGTTCATTCTCCTGCGATTCCAATGAAAGCAGATTTTTAAATTAAAAAAACAGCCTGAAAAGGCTGTTCTAAAGACTCAATCAGAAAGTAACACCAAAGCGCCGTACTACACGCTTGACTCCTAGCGTTCCTGCTAGGTGGGTCTCCTCACGAATACTTCTATGGTCCTTAACCCCGGAGGGAAGGCATGATATCGGTATCACAAATTTTGAAGTCCCTAGGTCGTATATGTAGGTTCAATAAGTGCAGCCTCGAACGCCCCAGCTCTTTACTTCCAATATCATTATAGCATAGGTTGGTCATAAATCAAAAGTAGTGTACCTGTTTTCACACAAATTTCAGAATTTGTCCCTACAAATTCATTGGACAAACCGGTCGGCATTAAATTATTGAGTGTGACATCATGAATGATGTATTTGAAGCCGGTTTCCGTAACGCCGTGACATTCATCGCTGAATGAAAGGGCTGAAAAATAGCCGTGGTGTTCCGGCCCGAACTGTACAGATTCATTGGTGATGGCTGTGATGATCTGGCGGGCATTATACAAATATCCGTGCATTCCCTGTCGTGAAAGAAAGGCCAAAATCTGGAGATTGGCAATGCTGTGATCTATGCGGTTTCCTGTACCGCCGAGCAAATGGAATTCGTCGCAGCCTTCCTGGATACCGATTCGCACACAGGCCAACATATCCGGATCATTTTTGACAGGATCGATTACGCGAAAAGGTACGTCATCCACGATTCGATGCTCCAGGTGATTCAGATAATCCGCTTTTTCCGCATCAGAAAAAATATCAAGATCTTTCACCGGTCCGGTGCTTCCTTTCACACCGTCTACATGCATGGAATCAAAATCACCGACACATAAATCCGGTACAATATGTTCTTTTTTTAAGATTTCGTAACCGCCATCCGCGGCAATGATAAAATCATCTTTACGTAGTTCAAACGGGATGCCGAAATACTCTCCGGCCCCCACAATAATACAACGTTTCGTCATATTCGTTTCCTTGTGCTTCAATGAGTTATTTCTTCCGAAACCGCTGCTTTTTTCTTTGCGAGTTTTTCGGTACGGAGTGCAGTGAAAAAATCAGACATTAATGCGGCACATTCTTCATGCAATGCATCCGGAAGAACTTCAACCCGGTGATTGAGTCTGGGCTGATGAAGGAGATCCAGTACGGAACCGCAGCATCCAGCCTTAGCGTTTTGCGATCCCATAACGAGCCGGGGAATTCTGGCTTGAATAATGGCACCTGCGCACATAGGACACGGTTCCAATGTAACATACATGGTGCAGTCTTCGATACGCCAGTCGTCAAAAGCTTTGCAGGCCTGACGTATCGCGGAAATTTCAGCGTGCATAAGTGAATTATGATCCTTGTTTCGACGGTTATAGCCTTTTCCGATGATGGTTCCCGGTGTGATGCCGTGCGCTTCCGCATTTTGATCTGCTTTACTTCCCGGTTGGCTTCCATCGTATACAATTATGCATCCGATTGGAACATCACCGTTTTTTCCGGCACGTCTGGCGAGACGGATGGCCTCTTTCATATAGATTTCTGACTTCGTCAGTATTCGCTTCATTTTTACCTCCACGGAGTATGCACGATACTTATGCTAGTGGTTATATCATATTTTGAAGC
>ONLM01000205.1 GCA_900318695.1 uncultured Eubacteriales bacterium
AATAGAAAAAAGCCTTTAGAGATATGTAAAACTCTCTACGGGCTTTTTCTTTATCCTCGGGGACATGTCAAAATGACAAACAGACATTACAAATGATATATTTATTCGTTAAACTTGAGTTTTGCGAATAAATATGTGTCTTGAAATACACACTTTCCCAGCCAATTGTGCTATACTTTTAAGGCATAATTTTAAAAAATAAACGATGAAAATCAAAATAATATTTAAATACTATATATATATTGGAGAACAAATAAATTTATGGCATTACCCTATCATAAACAAATAGATCGAGATAATACAAAAAAACTTCGTGCGCTGTTAAGCGAACTCCCGAATTTCTGCTCAGCCTATTTTCGCGGCATTGAATCCAGAACATCTTCCCGTACCAGAATTTCTTATGCGTATGATCTTCGTATTTTCTTTCAATTCCTGATCCGTACCAATCCGGCATTTAAAGATTACAGCCTACATGATTTTACTCTTGAGGATCTTGATCATCTCACAGTTCTGGATCTTGAAGAATATACCGATTATGTAAAATACCGGCAGGAAACCGACACCGATACCCAGGGGCATACAATCTCCCGCGATATCACAAATTCCAGAGCCGCCATAAAACGAAAAATTGCGTCCTTACGGAGTTTTTATAAATATCTGTATAAAGATGGTTTAATCAAGCAGAATATCGCCGAATTGGTAGATTTTCCACGTCTTACAGAAAAAGATATTATCCGACTTGATCCAAACGAAGTTGCCGATTTTCTGGACGAAGTAGAATCCGGCAGCGAATTAACAGCACGTCAGCAAAAATTCCATGACAAAACACAACTGCGCGATTCTGCCATAATGACCCTTTTGCTCGGAACCGGTATCCGTGTGTCAGAATGCGTGGGCTTAAACATCCAAGACGTCGATTTCAACAACAACGGAATTCACATACACCGCAAAGGCGGCAAAGAAGTTACCGTATACTTCGGTGATGAAGTAGAAAATGCATTAAGGCTCTATATCACCGCCAGAAAAAAAATCCTGGCACTCCCGGAATCTGAAGATGCTTTATTTCTCTCTTTGCGAAATCAACGAATCGGTGTACGTACAATTGAAAATATGGTGAAAAAATATGCGCAAAACGTTACACCATATAAGCATATTACACCTCACAAATTACGGAGTACCTACGGAACCAATCTTTATCGTGAAACCGGCGATATTTATCTCGTTGCAGATGTGCTTGGACACAGTGACATCAACACCACGAAAAAACATTATGCCGCTCTCGAAGATGAACGTCGTCGCAGCGCAAGAAATAAGGTACATCTTCGTGAAGACTGAAACTTATTATAGTTAAAACATTTTTTTATTATCGGATTTCCACTGTCCCGCTTCCATCAGTGCTTTTTTTCGATTATAAAGCGTCTTAACGGATATTTCTGCAAACGCAGCGGTTTCTTTCGTCGTATGTGTTTTCTGATACTCAAAGACCTGACCTACACTGACCTTCGACGTTTTCTTTTTAAACCAGCCTGCACCACGGCTCCGGTGATGCTCATGAATGCCAACTTCCACATCGCATATACCTTTCCGTTCATTTAAAAAATGGATATAGATTCCACAAGCTTCCAGTTTCTTCTTCAAATATTCAAAATCCCCCTTCAAATCTTCTACATTTTCTCCCTCCATGGGCATCATGCGAAGTTGATGGTAGATAATGTCATACCCAAACATATCCTTTCGCTTTTTTATCATGATTACATTCCTTCCTGCCTTCTGTAAAACGGCAAAAACGATATTCAGATGAACTTTTTCGGGATCTTATCGGTAATTTTTAAATGTTACCGATAAGATCGTACTGTATATCACCAAAAAGGTCAAGATACTTTCCCGCCGATCGATCATGGTAAAATATAGTTCCGGTGTATCGTCCTTTTTCAGAATCTCCCCCATTGCGATCGGCAACATTTAAATATTGCCGATTCCGTTCCAATACATTACACTTTTCAATTTTCACTTCCTTTTCGCTCATCATTTCCCACTTTATGACCGGATTTCCATCCTATACGGTTTATACCACCACATAAGAATCTCTTTACGCGCCTCATTTCGGTAACATTTAAATTTTACCGATGCATTAAGTGCACATAATAGGGCCATCTCCATTTTTCTTTTGCCGAAGCGAAAAGGCACAAAAAAAGAAGGCCAGCGGCCTTCTCTTCTTTACATTCTTAACTTGTCCATTCTCAAACCAATAGGATGAATCAACGCATTCCCATTCGGATTAATCCAATGACCTTTCCAAGAATCTGACAATCCGGAACGATAATCGGATCCATAGTGTCATTTTCCGGTTGCAGCCGAATATGGCCATTCTCTTTATAGAAGCGTTTTACGGTGGCACTATCTTCTACTAAAGCAACCACAATCTCACCATTACTGCATGTATTCTGCTGCTGAACGATAACCCGGTCTCCATTCAGAATACCGCAGTTAATCATAGACTCGCCCTTTACTGTAAGCATAAATACCTTTTTGTTCGGAAGCATGTCTACCGGAATCGGAAAATAATCCGTAACATTTTCTTCGGCTAAAAGAGGAAGTCCTGCTGCGACTGTACCAATCAGCGGAATCTGCGCCACTTCCCGTTCCGTCTGTGTTTGAAATTCTCTCGTCGTGATCTGAATCGCCCTTGGGTGTGCCGGATCCTTACGAATCAGTCCCATCGCTTCCAAATCATTAATATAGGTAAATACACTGGACGTAGACTTTAATCCAACAGCAACACAAATATCCCGCACAGAAGGCGGATAATTGCGTTCCATAACACACTGCTTAATATAATCAAATACCGCCTGCTGTTTTGGCGTCATATGCTCAGGATCTGGCTGTTTTTTGTGTCTGCCCATGTCATCTCCTTATGGTCTTCTTGATAATTTTGCAAACTCTTTTTTCAATCGAGTCTTTCTTATTATACAAATATATAATTTTTCCTATATTATATATCGAAATTATAGCACAAATGTTTGACTTTTGTAAACAGTAACGCAAACATTTGTGCTATAAAATACTTTTCTCTATCTACTTTTCACCAAAACAGCTCTGCATGTTTTGTCTTACAGTTCTGCGATATCTACAACCTTTTTACCATCTGACCAGATTCTCTCCAGATCGTAGAATAATCTCTGCTCCTTGTCAAAGATATGAACAATAACATCATTAAAGTCCATTAAAATCCATCCGGATTCTGCAACGCCTTCCTTCTTACGAAGGTCAAAGCCTGCCTTAAACATCTTTTCTTCTACCGCATCGGTAAGCGCCTCTACCTGTCTTACGTTATCTGCTGTAGCAATTACAAAATAGTCTGCAATTACAGATACCTCTCCGATATCAAGAATAGAAATATCTCTACCTTTGTGCTCATCCAAAGCTTCAAAGATCACTTTTACCATTTTCTTAGACTGATCATTCGCCATTATTATTTTTCCTCCTGACGTCTATCAATTAACTGTTTATAATATGCGTATGTCTGCATCGTATCCTGACATACTGACTTGCCGCTTTTTTCAAGATAATCAATCGTATCCTTATTGATTTCATAAATACACTGATCTATGTCAGTAAACGCGAGCATACGAAGTTCCGGAAGGCGTTTGGCCTGATCTCTTCTTGCCTCAATATAGTCTGCCGTAAATACGATTTTTTCAAGCATCGACATGTCCGGCTTTCCCAAGGTATGATAATACACAGCAGATAACACCTCCTGATCCGTAACATGAAATGCCTGCCGCGCATAACTCGGTCCGTATATGGAATGGATTACCTGCGGCGACTGAATCAGTTCTTCCGTCAGATTCACTCCGTTTTCCCGGCATAATGTAATCAATTCATCATTCGAAAACTGCTTTGCACAGTCATGAATCAATCCGGCAATTTCTGCCTTTCTTATGCTGATTCCATAACGCATAGCCAGACATATACAAGTAAAGCTCACGCTTAGTGAATGCTCATATCGTCCAGGCTTCAAAATCTCCTGCAACTTACTACGATATTCCTGTACCAGATCCAGATAGTCTGCTGTTTCCATCTGATCATAGTCTACTGTACTTTCACTCATGCTTGTTCTTCCGGCTCCTTATATAGTCCATGTTCAATAATATATCGGTTTACTTCCACAGGCACATAAGCCGCAATGCTTTCTCCCCTTCGCACCATATCCCGAAGCTCTGTACTGGAAAGATCCATCTCCGGAAATGGTAAAACTCTTATATCTGCCTGATACTTTTCCATAAGGTACTCTGCCTGCTCACGCAATGAACGCGGCCGGTCCGCATATTCCCGATCCGCCACAGCAAGCGCTGCCAGCTTCATGATTCTCTCCGGATGGTACCAATGTTCTATCTGGTACAACGAATCGGAACCAAGAATAAAGAAAAACCTTGCAAAGGGATATATTTCCTGAAGACGGGTTACCGTATCGGCGGTATAGGTTTCCCCCTGCCAATGTTGCTCAAAATCGGACATAATCATCCGATCTTTTTCCTGCAATGCCAGCTCTGTCATTCGACAGCGGATCTCACCCGACGTAACATTCCTTTTTTTCTTGAAGTAAGGATTTCCGGCCGGCATAAACCAGATTTCATCCAGCATCAGCTCCCGAAGGGCACATTCCCCCAATGCAATATGCGCATTATGGATAGGATCAAACGTCCCACCCATAATGCCAATTCGTTTTTCTCCCTGTTCGGTCATGCATCACGCCTCATCGTTATCAAACTCTTCATCTGCCTCTTCAACGACACGAAGAGTAAATCCCTTATGAGACGCTGCCTTTTTTGCCGCACCGATTTCCGACGCATGCTTCTTTTTAGCCTTCTCAGCCTTCTTTGCTTCTTCCTTAGTCATTTCATACTTTCGCTTTTTGAAATCCGCGTTTGGCTTGTATAAAACGATTTTTCGCCCAATAACCTGTACGACTTCCGACTGGGATCGGCCTGCCAATGTGTGCGCAATGATTTTTGGATCATCGTCACAGTTCTTCAGCACATTGATCTTGATCAGTTCATGCTTAAGAATATTTTCGCTAACCGCCTCAATAAATTCCGGTGTGAGAGAGTTCTTACCGATACTTAACACCGGATCCATGTTCATTGCAGCGCCCTTCAGCTGGGAACGCATCTTACTGTCTCTAATATACTTCTTCATTATTCGTTATCCTCTTCCTGACCGTTCATATCAAAGTCTCTATCGATACCATCTTCCAAATCGCCTTCGTCATAGCTCTCTGTATCATAATACTCAAATGTATGACCATAAACACGAATGGTATCGCCTTCCTGCATGCCCATTCTCTTGAGCTTTCTCAGGATACCCTGCTCCTGCATGAACCGCTGGAAGAATTCAAATCCCTTTTCCGCCTGAAGATTGGTGTAACCAAGCATCTTCTCAATCTTTGTACCCTCAACGCTGAACGTTTCCGCATCAAGACGCTTAATGTCTACCGCGAGCTGTTCCTTATGGCCAAGCATGTCAAGATCTACTTCGCTCTCATAGACTTCGGTTTTCTCTGCCCCCGCAGCCTCAACATATGTCCATACCGCCTCCAGTAACTCTCGAAGACCGGTATTGGTGGCTGCAGAAATCGGGAATACCTTAATTCCCTGTGGCTCATATTTTTCCTTGATTCTGGTTACAGCATTATCCGTGCCCTGTTCCTCAATGATCAAATCGGTCTTGTTGCACGCAATGATCATTGGCTTTTTCATAATGGAAGGATCATATTTGCTGATTTCCGCATTGATGGTCTCAATATCCTCGATTGGATCTCTGCCCTCGGAACCTGCCGCATCAACAACATGTACCAAAACCTTACAACGTTCAATATGACGCAAAAACTCGTGTCCCAGACCTACACCCTCGGATGCACCCTCAATAAGTCCCGGAATATCCGCCATTACAAAAGAGCGATCACCCTTAAGTCCTACAACACCAAGATGTGGCGTAATTGTTGTGAAATGATAATTTGCAATCTCAGGACGTGCATTGGAACACATTGACAGAAGTGTAGACTTTCCTACATTAGGAAGTCCTACAAGACCGGCATCCGCAATAACACGAAGTTCCATCTGTACCCAGATTTCTCTGGCATCCTGACCTGGCTGTGCAAACTTAGGTGCCTGCATTGCCGGCGTTGCAAAATGCATATTGCCAAGGCCGCCTTTACCGCCTTTTAACAAAACCATACGCTGGTTATCGCCGGACATATCCGCAATGATTTTTTTCGTTTCAAAATCTCGAAGAATGGTTCCCTCCGGAACATGAACAACCAGATCCTTACCACTCTTACCATGCATTCTCTTTCCGTCGCCTTCCTGGCCGGACTCTGCAATATACTTCTGACGATTACGGAAATCCTCAAGGGTATTCATGCCCTTATCCACTTCAAGGATAATGTCTCCGCCTTTACCGCCGTCTCCTCCATCCGGACCACCGGCTGGAACATATAATTCACGTCGGAAGGATACATGGCCATTTCCGCCTTTACCACTTTTAAAGAAAACCTTTGCAACGTCTGCAAACATAGAATTTATTCTCCTTTCCCGGCAGATATCCCCGTGCCTGACCTCAGAAATCGGGCGCTAATCTCCGGAGAGCAATACTGATACAACGTTATTATATCAGAACATAGTTTAGAGGAAATGACTTCTTATGCTTTTCCCAAAATCATTTCCTCAATTTACAAAGAAGTGCGAGACCGTAACTCTACACTTTACAATAAAAGCCCTATACCGAAAAACGGTACAGGGCTTTATTAACTGGATCTACTGATTACTCAGCCTCTCTAGGCATAACAGAAACCTGCTTCTTGTCTCTTCCAAGGCGGGAGAACTTAACAACTCCGTCAACCTTTGCAAAAAGAGTGTAATCATTACCAAGGCCTACATTCAGACCCGGGTGGATTCTTGTTCCGTTCTGCTTGTAAAGAATGTTGCCGGCCTTAACAAACTGACCGTCAGCTCTCTTTTGACCAAGTCTTTTCGATTCGGAATCTCTACCGTTCTTGGTAGAGCCCATACCCTTATGATGAGCCATGATTTTCCTCCATTCAAAATTACATTAAATTATTAGCCGATAGAATCGATCTTTACTTCTGTAAAGAGCTGTCTGTGACCATTCTTCTTATGGTATCCAGACTTTCTCTTGTACTTGTAAACGATGACCTTCTTAGCCTTGCCATTCTTAGTAACTGTGGCTGAAACCTTAGCGCCATCAACGACTGGTGTACCAACCTTCATAGCGCCATCATTAAGAACAAGCACCTGATCGAAAGTAACCTTGTCGCCTTCCTTTACATCAAGTTTCTCAACTCTAATGATATCGCCTTCGCTTACCTTGTACTGCTTACCACCTGTAAGGATTACTGCATACATTTTACGAGGGTCCTCCTTTTTATCATTACTCGCTGGCTTCGGTGGTGACACAATGTCACACTTGTACCTCGTCAAGCGGCATACGTATGTAATTTACTCTGCACTCTCTAAAAAGTCAATAGTTCTGAAAAAAATTTTGTGCAATGTTTCAGTTCTCATTAAAACTACGCAATCAGTCTCCGATAATAAGGATAATTTGCCGTAACTTCATTAACCGACACGGTATTTGCTGCGGAATTTTCATGAATCGCAATCATATTGCCGTTCCCTGCCCACTGCAGGAACATTACCACATGGGAATCTGCTCCGATGCGGACGATTACATCCCCCGGTTTCAGATCTGCCCGCTTGATTTTTTCGCCTTCACCTATAAGGGATGCGGTACTTCGCGCTTCATGAAGATTATTGCCTATGGCAGACCAATATACCCATTGTACCCATCCGGAACAATCCAGCCCTCTCAGTACACGGCCTTTGTAATCCGCACCTATGACCTTGCCAAAACCATTGCCTTCATAATTCTTTTTCGCCGCTTTTCCACCCCAATAATACGGGATTTTTCCAACCGACTGTAAGGCAAATTTTATTACCGCTTTTCGTTCTTCCGATACGTCTTCCGGAAGATCTGCCATGTATTTTGAAACTTCTTCCTCTGTAAGCGGCTTCTTAGGATTGATTGTAGAGATGGTCAGGCCATAGGTTTTAAACCAATCCTGTGCTATCAGCTTTTCTACATTCTCAACCTGTTCCTCTGTCCATCCATCCCAGTCGGATGCCTTGTCCGAATTTTCTTCAAGATCCAACGGAATCGTGCGAAGACCATTCTTATCGTCAAAACCGGCCAGAGTAACCTTTACATAAAGATCCACATGTCCCGGACAATAATTTTTGTCGTTTACATCCTTGACATCATTTGCATTTAATTTATCTTTTTCAGCAGCAAGAGAGGATTCCAGCAATTTTCGCAGAGTTCCTTCATCCATTGCTCTAAGCTGTTCCTCTGTAAATGTCCCCAATGTGATCTTTCCGGCATCAGACGACTCCGTCGAATGCTCATTGGTTTTGACGGTTGCCGATGTTTCTTCACTTACGGTATTTTCATTTGCCGCAGTCTTTTTGGAATGCTCATAGGATTGATTTATTTCCGCAATTCCGCGCCCGGCTTCAATATTGGCATAACGTTTGCCGGATTCGGCTGACTCCGTATCACGTTCTGTAGCCTTTGTTTCTGCACCGTTCTTTGTTTCTGCCTCGGTTTTTGCTACTGTTTCGGCCTTTGTTTCCGCAGTCGTTTCTGTTCCCTTGGTTTCTTTCGGCTTCGAGTCCGCATCTCCCAAAACCAGAATATCATCCCGCTCCACAGCCATATCGGCATTTCCTAAAACAAGAATCTGCTCCAGACCATCCGCCGTCGTTTCATGTACAGAAGATGCGGCCGAAGTCGACGAAGTTTCCGCTACGGAAGCCGCCGAAGCAGTAGTCGTTTCCGCCACTTTCATTGCGGTTTCGCTTTTTTCTGCCGAAGTCTCACCACTATGCGTCACATCGATATGCTGTTGCGACTGTGTCTCTCCCGCAACGATTCCCTGTGTCTTATCGGTTGCCTGACGCAGACTCTGCTGTAAAGCAGCCATCGCATTTTCCAGTTTTTCCGCGTCTTCCTGTTCTTCCTTTGCCGAACGGTTTATGCAGCCATTATCATAATAGACCTTACCGATGCTGATCGTATATTTTCTGGATTTCTGATACAGCTCATCGCAATATTTTATAAAAGTATCTACATCCCGATAATCATGGGCAAAACAATATACCGAAGCCATCGCCATGATATCTTTTACATTGGAATACTCATTGACCTGCTCGCCATCCGCATTGTAGAAAGAAACATTTACATGCTTAAAATCCGGGACAAACCAGGTGGCAGGGTTATTTTCATCCTGCCCGCTTGCTGTAGGGTTGTATTTGCCAAGCACTCTGCCTGTGCTGACGCCCAGCCGCTTCGCCAATGCCAATGGAGAGACCCCGGCCTGATCATAAATATTGGCAATATACTGGTTGTCTTCCGACATTAACTTTTTGTATTCTTCACCGGCATAAGAATGAATAACATCTGAAATATCGGCATCTTCCGCATAGAAATATGCCAAATTCAGCTTATCCGCTTCCGGCGTAAAATTATCTTCATATTCTGAAATGTCAGCAAGTTTGGAATGAATCCCGCCATAGCGAAGACCATTCTCATGAATCGTTTCCGCCACCTCTGTCGTCGATTCTGTCATTGGCGCCAATGTTTCTGTTTCCGTCACAGCCTCCGTTGACTCAAGCGGCGCTTTTGCCGAATAAGGATACAGCAACGCTGCCACGCACAAACAGCATACAACAACCAACGCAATCAACGGCTTTCTCTTTTCCGAAAGCCTGCGTTTCCATTTTCGGTTTATTACATGTAAAAAGACAGAGCCTTCTCTGTCTTTTTGTTGATCACGCCGGCTTCTGCACTGCGCAATTTTCTTATCGAATATTTTTCTTAATTTTTCTATCTTTTCTTTCATGGGTATAACTATATCATACGAAAGAGCATCCGATTTTTAATTTTCAATAAACAAACGTATAAAATATCGAGCATCTTTTCCTCATCAAGCGCTCAATGTTTTCTCAAGCGGTCCATAAGCCGAACCATGTACTCCGGATAGTCTGAACTGAATTCCACATATTGATTCGTTCCGGGATGCATAAAGCCCAGAACCTTCGCATGCAGGCATTGCCCCTCCAGCGTAAACGGGCACTTTCTAGGGCCATAGACATCATCTCCCAATACCGGATGGCCAATCGATGCCATATGTACACGAATCTGATGGGTCCGACCTGTCTCAAGAACACACTCCACCAAAGTATATTCTCCAAACCGTTCCAACACGTGATAATGTGTCACCGCATGCCGTCCGTTTATTTCATCAATCGCCTGTTTCTTTCGATCTTTTTTAGAGCGGCCCAAAGGCGCATCCACGGTACCATCCTCTTCTTTAATATTGCCGCAGACGATAGCCACATATTTCCGGGTAATCGAATGCTCTTTTAACTGAGCGGCAAGCGACTTATGTGTACGATCATTTTTGCAGATTACCAGAAGACCCGTTGTGTTTTTATCGATTCGATGAACTATTCCCGGCCGCATTACTCCGTTGATGGAGCTCAGTTCTGTTCCGCAATGATGCATGACCGCATTTACCAGCGTTCCCTGAAAATGACCTGCCGCCGGATGGACAACCATTCCCTTTGGTTTATTGACAATCAATAGATCCGCATCTTCATAGACAATATCCAATGGAATATCCTCCGGCTCCACATCAAGCGCTACCGGTTCCGGCATATCAATCATAATCTCATCAAGATTTTTTACTTTATAACTGGATTTGAGGTTTTTACCGTCCAGCGTAATTTTACCGTCTTTTATCAGCTTGGCCGCATAACTGCGGGAAATTTCCAGATCCTTTTGCTCTGCAAGAAACTGATCGATTCTTTGCCCCTGCTCTGATTCTGATACAATTCTCTTTACTGCCACAATTTATCCTTCTTCTTGCATTGTCTTTTTCTGCTTTCCATTCTTTATAAACGAAAAATCATCATCTTTGTAATAAAACAGAAACAATACAATCATCAATGCGCATCCACAAGTTACATATATATCTGCTACGTTAAATACCGGAAAGTCGATCGGGCTGAAATAAATAAAGTCAACCACGTACTGCTGCTTAAGCCGGTCAATAAAATTACCGATTGCACCGGCAAAAATCAAAACCGAAACGAGATACAACGGGCGATATTTTTTATCCTCCGGAATGCGATTCACAATATAAAGTATGCCACCCATTACTACAACCGTAATAAGGTAAAACATATATTGAGCCCCTTGAAATACGCCGAATGCCGCACCACGGTTTTCAATATAGAGGAGATACAGAACCTGTTTCAAAACAACAATCTTTGTACCATCCGAAAGATGCTGAACAGCTAACTGTTTCGTTACATAATCAGGAATGATAAGCAAAAAAGAAATAAGAAGAAACAGAATTTGCCGTTTTGCATGAAATTTCATAAATTTAATTCTCCATAATATCATTTAGTACTTTGATCATTTCATCATCACTGACAGTATGATCAATATAAGCCTGCCCCAGACGATGCAGCAGAATAAAACGAATCTGTCCCCGATCCATTTTCTTATCCTTTTTTGTCGCTGAAAGCACTTCTCTCTGTGCCAACCGCTTTACTCTGGTATCCAGCTTCACAGCATCCATCAAGCAAAGGATCCGATCCAACTGCTCTTTAGAAACCGTCTCCGGATCACGAAGATTCGAAAGCGCAATGGCAGCAATACAACCAAATGCGACACACTGACCATGACTATAGTAAAAATTCGAACATTTTTCAATCGCATGTCCTAAGGTATGCCCAAAATTCAGCAGCTGCCGTTCTCCCTTTTCTGTCGGATCCATTTCAACAACCGCCCGCTTAATCAGATTACTCTCATAAACAGTTTTCATCAACACCGGAAGATCTCGGTTCTTCAGCTTCTCGGTATTTTCGCACAAAAAATCGAAATAGGACGCATTCCGGATCAAAGCATGCTTTATTACTTCACCCATTCCGGATGCATATTGCCGCTCATCCAGTGTTTTTAAAGTTTCTACATTACTGTATACAAGTGCCGGCATATGAAAAGCACCTACCATATTTTTATAGGCCCGGAAATCCACGCCGGTTTTTCCCCCAATGGAAGAATCTACCTGTGCAAGCAAAGTTGTCGGAATCTGTAAAAAAGAAATTCCCCGCATATATGTAGCAGCAGCAAATCCTGTCATGTCTCCTGTAACGCCGCCACCTAAAGCAACAAAATAGTCCTTGCGGTCAAATTCATTTTGAACCGCTTTTTCATAAATCTTCGCAATCGAATCCAGATTCTTATGTTCTTCACCGGACGTCAAAACCAGAGAATCCACAAAGGAAAATGCTTCCGAAAGGATTTCCTTAACCTCTGAAAGATATAACGGGGCCACATGTTCATCCGTCACAATCAGCGCCCGCCGATCTTTGGTATCCAATGTCCGGACAGCCTCGAGAAGCTTTCCAAATCCCGCTTCAATATATATAGAATACGAAAACTTTCCTTCATTTTTCACATCCAGTTTTGTAGCCATGATTCCGCCTCCTGTCCTTCATTTGCATACAATCATGCCAATCATACCATATTCTATGTATAAAAAGAAGCAACCAGAAGTGGTTCCTCCGATTGCTTAATTTCATATAGCAAAAAAAGCATATCCCATAATACCGGATATGCTTCCTTTCATTTTAAATTACATTCTTAAATTTATCGCATTAGAACCAACGTCTGAAGAAGTTCCTGCAAGAATATTCTGGAAATCGCCGGAAAGTTCTACATTTTCTGGTGTCGCAATGAAGATATAGGTCGAAATCTTCTGAAGATTTCCATCCATAGAATATGCTGCACCGGAAGTAAAGTCGATGATTCTTTGGGCAACCTCCATATGAAGACCTTCCATATTAAGAACAACTGCTTTACCTTCAAGAAGGTAATTGCAGATATCTCTGGAATCATCCATTGATGTCGGCTTAATCATGGTAACTTCCATACCTCTTCTTGGTGCCGGCTGTGATGAAGCCTTCTTATGGCCGAACGGAACAATGGACTTTACATTTGGTTCATCATCATAGTCACTGTCCGCTTTACTGCTCTTTCTATTGAATAAGCCGCCCTTCTGTGGCTCGTCATCATAATCATCATCGAAGCCATAGTCGTCGTCGAGATCATAATCATCATCCTGATTATTATATCTCATACTCTTCATAATATTTGTAATAAAACTCATTTCCTACTCCCCCGTCCCGAAGGTCGGCCTTTTATCTTATCTACTATGTTCATTTTAAACAATTTTGGGGTCTTGTCAATCTTACGTCTCCGCATTTTATTAAGAGCCTTCCACGAAAGCACGATTGTTCGTAAATCGTAAGATTTCAGTTATAGTTTCGTTATCACTGATAAATCAATTGACCCTCTTTCACTAGGGACGCGTCCAAAACAATATGGTCATATACGGAAATACCATAATCCGTATTTTCTGCCACAACAATGTATTCGTTGTTCTTTTCCATTGGAACAATCTGGCGGAAAATGCAATACCCCTTATTGATATTATAAACGCCTTCAATGGATTTAACCGGACCGACAGCATATGTCTGATCCGTTGTCCCCTTGCGGACAATCACGTCCCCTGCATGCAACGACGTTGTGTCTTTGCTGTCCGGTACATCAATATAACAATACTGATCATCTATTCTGTAGATCTCTTCCGGAACGAATTCGGCGCTCTCCAATGTAGAACCATCCGCTTTTCTGGTCCGGTAAAACCCGGAATTTCCCTCTTCATTCTGTGCCATAAAGTCCTTTGGAACAATCATAAAGTCTTTCTTTGTCACAGAAGTAGCCGGTATCTTCAATCCCTTCTGATCACTTGTCACAATCTCGAACTGGATATAACGGTTGGCACAAAACTCCTCCATAAGCTGATTTAATGTAATTTTTCCATAG
The DNA here is from genome assembly GCA_900318695.1 of uncultured Eubacteriales bacterium. GTDB lineage: Bacteria > Bacillota > Clostridia > Lachnospirales > Lachnospiraceae > Oribacterium. Next base: position 14,035 of record ONLM01000205.1, read on the forward strand.
TTTTTTCCATCATCCGCTGTATAGATATCCAAAGAAGCATTTACCGTCAAATCCTTGTCTGTAAAATGGACTTTTATCTTCTTTGTATCCTGATATTTTTGTCTGGTTTCTTCGTCACACGGAAAAACAATGCTCCAGTTTGCGGAAGTTATCAGCTTATAAACCGGTGTGCCCGCCTCTACCAATGCGCCGGGTTTCGTAATATTCTGCTTATACCCGCTCATGGCAAACGTGTCCTTTGTTACGGCTTTATCCGTAAGTCCTTCCAGACCGTCAACAACATAAGATACCACGCCGCCTTCATCCGATGAAACGCGCGCATAATTAATCCCCAGCTGCTGCAGAATTTTATCCAGATCCTGTGCGCCGGAAATGCTGGAATACTCCAATGCAGAAGCATCCAAAGAATATTTCGTATTGTAAAGCTCGGAGAAATTATCGTTTTTAAAAGTCTGCGAAAACTGCGACAATCGATATCGAATATCGGCAAGCTGTTCACCCGTAAGTTCTGTCGTAAGTTCCGGATGGTCCTTCAAATATGATTCCAGCGCTCCTGTTTCATCTACGGTATATACATTTGCACCGGCAGGAACACGATGTCCTTCCTGAATATAATAATGAATATATCCGGAGCTGGAGGCATTTACAGCCTTTTCTTCACGAATCGCCACTCCGGTATACTGCTCCTGACGGACGATGCCGCCCTCCAGAACTTCGTAATATCGAATCTGCGATCTTGTCGCATAGGAATATACACTAAAAACAATGTAGAGAAAGATAATCATAAAGATTATCATCCCTACATTGAATTTTGGTCTTCTATATTTAATTGTCTGAGATGAATTGTCTTGTATTCTGGACATACTACCTGCAATTAAAGAGCAATTGCGACATCCTTCTTTGTACTCTCAGGAAGATCATCCGAATCCATGGATACACTCAATACAAAAGTGATCTTGTATTTATCGCCAAGCTCTTCGAGTCTTCTGATACAGTTGGAAATGTCTTTTCCCTCAAGGCCCGAAAGCTTAAGGAAACTATCAAGGAACATATACTCAAGATCGTGATCCTGAGAAATAATACCACTAATAAAACCGATGAAAGCATCTTCGGTCTCAACCGGGAATTCGTTAACGTTGATGAGACGGATTTTGTTATTAAGCTCATACATGTGCTGCGCTGACTTATCGAGGAAATCCACGCTTCCGTTTGCTTCCTTAACAACGGTATTCGCCTTGTCAAGAAGCTGCTTTGTTTTACCTTTGCCACGCTTGCCTACAATTAACTGTACCATAGTTAGTACCTCCTAGCTTTTGTACCTTCAGTATAGTACATTACCGCCCAAAAATCAATGAATCTTGAGGAGCATATTCGTCATATTTACATATAAATCGTCTTTGCTCGCACCTTTCATGATCACTGATATGTACTGTTTTTTGGTATCGATCTTTTCCGATGCAATCGTCAGACAATACCCCGCAGCCTTTGTTGTACCTGTTTTACCACCCAGGACACGGATTCCACCCGGCGCCTGTGCTTCACCGGTAATATAATGATCCGAACTTTTCCACACCTGCGTTTTTGCGATTCCATTGGCATCCTTATACTGCGGACTGTACGTCGAAGCAGAAATGATTTTCCGGAATTCATCGTACTTTAATGCCTCATTCATCACAAGGTAAATATCGTACGGTGTCATATAATGTTGTTCATCCGGAAGGCCATTCGCATTCACAAAATGTGATCCGGTCGCTCCGATCTCCATTGCCGTTTCATTCATCAGCTTAACAAAGGAATCGACCGAACCCGCTGTGGCTTCCGCCACCGCTACGGCAGCATCATTTCCGGACGGCATCAACATGCCATACAAAAGATCTTCCACCGTCAAAGTCTCTCCCGGATGAATAAATGCCGACGAAGAGCCGCTGACCTTGATATTGGAGCTGTCCGTAACCGTAAACTCCTGCTGCAAATCCTTTACATTGCGGAGACACACTAAAGCCGTCATTACCTTAGTGATACTTGCCGGGTATGTTTTTACATACGGATTTTTAAAAGCAAGCGGTTCTGAGCTGTCATCCCCGACTGCAATCAAAAGTCCTGCCTCTGCCGTGATATCATCCGTATTAAAGTTTGTACTTCCCGGAATAGCCAGTCCTTCCGAAAAGCCCTTCGCCCGCGCATCTCCACCGGTTAATGTCGTATTGACCGAATTCATCCGCAGTATAGATGCATCTACATCAAACGGTCGTTCATAAGCCTTTCCACAACCGGATAAAGCGACTGCCAATAAAAGAACCGGAAGGAAATACCGCTGGCGTTTCCTCCCGGATATAGCTGCAAGAATGAACTTTATCTTATCATAAATCATCATTCGTACGATTTCTTTCCTGCGAATTGTTAAATGTTTCTCCACTCAAGGTCTCCACGCTCCAGAGCCTTGATCAGCAACTCTCCTGTAGCAAGGTTGGTTGCAATAGGAATATTGTAAATATCGCAAAGCTTTACAATAGAGTTCACTTCCGGTTCCTGTGCTTTCACATGCAGCGGATCTCTCAGGAAAATAACCATATCCAGATTGCCCTGTTCAATTTGAGATGCCAACTGACGAGAACCTCCGGTTTCACCTGGAAGAAATTTATGAATACGGAGATTTGTCACCTCCTCAACTAATGTACCTGTTGTACCAGTGGCATATAAATCATGTTTGCTAAGGATTCCTCTGTATGCAATACAAAAATTCTGCATGAGCTTCTTTTTGGAATCATGCGCGATTAATCCTACATTCATTCTAAAAACCTCCATCAAGCCTTTCGCTGCAAAGCAACGTTTAGGACAATTCCCATACCTATATATACAGAAATCAACGAGCTTACACCTCGCGAAAAAAACGGCAATGTAATACCTGTGTTAGGAAATATTCCTGTCGCAACCGCAATATTGGTATAGGTCTGAAAACCGATCCAAGCCATCATTCCGACACAGATCAAGCGCCCACTTATGTCCCGAGCTTTCCATGCTATTATAAGGCATTCAATTATAATCAACAAGAAAATTATAATAATTATTAATGATCCACGGAATCCGAGTTCCTCTCCGATTACCGCAAAAATAAAATCGTTGTCTTTTTCTGCCAGGAAATTTGCATTCTTAACTGAAAAAATAGAATTGTTGTTCAGACCTTTTCCCTTCAGCATTCCGGATCCTATGGCCATAATACTGTACATCTGCTGATAGAATGTCTGCGTATTCTCCGCCGGATTGATAAACGTCAAAATTCGTTCTGCCTGATATCCCTGAAGAAAAGGGATTTTATCATATAATCCGGAGCGGAACAAATATACCACGGCAATCATCGCCGGAAGCAATGCCAAAAGCACTCCGACAATCCACTTCATACTGATCGGGGAAGCAAATACGATTGCCGCAACGATAACCATAAGAATAATGGTCGTTGACAGGTTTGGCTGAAGCAATACCAGAACCGCCGGTATTGCAAAATACACCGCTGCAAGACCGATTACATGCGGCAGATTAATATCATCTTTTACTTTTTGGAAATAATTTGCATAAAAAATGATCAAACCGATTTTTACAAATTCGGCAGGCTGCACCTGTCCCAGAATCGGTAGCTGGATCCATCGCACTGCTCCGTGTCCGGAAGCTGTACCATACACAAGAACCCCCAGCAGAACCATGACAGAGATCAGATAGATCAATCCGCTTTGCTGGAGCACCCAACGATAATTCACCAGTGACAGTGCGATGCAGATGGCAAGCCCCGCAAGAGAGCCCATAATCTGACGCACAACCTGCGGATCCTGATACGTGGCAGCCCCCGTTGCCGAACGCATTATGGCAATTCCGAATGCATTCAGAATCACCATAAATACAACCAGCTTTAAATCATAATTTTTTAAATTATAATCAAATTTCATTTAGTCACTCACATTCATTGCACGTACATAGGACGCATTTCTGGAAAGGATAGAATCCAAAGAATCCTTACCATAGCAATAATTATAAACACTATTTGCAAGGTTCGCCGCATTACCGGAAGAATATCCATACGGAATGGTTACCGTCACAGAAATTTCCGGTGAAGAGTATGGCGCATACGAAACGAATACCGCATGGTTTCCTCGGTCTTCTCGCTCCTGCGCCGTACCGGTCTTACCTGCAACTTCAATATCCTGTCCCTGGAATACAGCCTTCGCTACACCTTCCGTAACGACTTCCCGCAATCCCGTATGAACTGCGTTCCAAGTCGTCTGACTGATATTGAGCTGATCAATGACCTTCGGCTCAATAACCTTCTTTACGTTACCATCCGCATCGGTAATCTTATCCAGAATGGAAAGATCAAACAATGTACCATTGTTGGCCACTGCGGTGATATACCTCGAAAGCTGCACATCATTGTATGCATGGTTTGCCTGACCCATGGCAGAACGTTCCGGATCATAATCCGAGATTCTAGGCTGTGCTTCATCAAGCTCAACACCGGACAGCCGGTCCAGTCCGAATGCGGATGCATACTTCTGAATCCGTTCAATACCCAAAGCCTGATTGTAGACGCCGTTACCATCTGTAGCAAGACGATGACCGACATCCGCAAAGAAATAGTTGCAGGAGTTCTTTATACCGTCAATGATATTCTCTTCTCCATGCTTTGACGGATAAATCCAGCACTTGATTGCCGGCGATACCTCTTCATACTTACCTGTACAGTTAATGATCGTGGAAAGATCCATTACATGCTCTTCCAGACTGGCAACCGCTGTAATCGGTTTAAATGTCGAACCCGGTGCCAGCTGCGTCTGCGTTGCGGAATTCAACAACGGCAAAGACAAATCCGCATTACATTTTTTCAGATAGTCCGAATTACTGATCTGATTATTGTCAAATCCGGGATACGTTACCAATGCACGAATCTTTCCGGTTTTGACGTCCGTAACAACGACCGAGCCATTGCACGGATCCAGCGCCATCTGTGCCGGAGTCAGTTCAATATTCCGAATTTTATTCACTAGGAAGGTATACGCAAAATGTTCATCGCCTGTAGACAGCTGTATATAAGAAAGCTGGTCCTCTGCTAACACGCCCTGCTCGAACAACGCCATAAGCAACAAATAGCCCGGCAAAATCTTATCCGAAATGGCATAACGATACAATACCTTATCAAAATCCGTATCATTCGAAATACGGTCAATGATCTGCTGTACAAATAATTTATAAATATTTTCAGTATCGTAATAATCTTCGGACAGCTTCAGCTTGGATGTATCAATCCAGGATTCTTCGATTCCTTCCATAATGAAGTCATGCAGACTGATCGCATCATCGCGCCATTTGGTATAGGCATCGGATTCCCGATATTTCTGGTTCTCGGTATCAATGATACCGGAATCCTTACTTGTCATATAATCATATATATAAACAAAATAGGCCTGAAGATCCTGATCCAGCTCCGTGAGCTTTTTGCCATCGGAAGACATCAGTTCCTGCTCAATTTCAGCAAGCTTCTTTTTCTTGTTGGATGCCGATATGGATGCAATCTGCTTTTCCGCGGAACCGGCATTCTGCGAAGTGAAATGTTCGATATCCAGTACATTATTATTAATAAGCTGGAAATACGCATTTTTTACCGGAATCATAATCTGCGACTGCTTTACAACCGCATTTCGATCCGTCGTATCCTCTTCCGAAATCTTGGATGCAAGAATACCGGCAAGCTCCTGCTCAAGCAGATGATAAATCGCAATCTGATCATTTGCTGAAATGGTGGTATAAATATCGTTTCCGGCTTTCGCTTCTGTTTCCGAAACCACATCCAGGACAGAACCAACGTTATTAAGATACATCTTACGTTTGCCCTTCTGCCCTTTGAGCTCTGACTCCATGCTCTTCTCGAGTCCCCATACACCGACAGTGTCATTCAGCTCATAGGAAGGATCCTTTTTCTGTAATGCGGCCAGCTGGTCTTCCCTTACCTGTCCTGTATATCCGACAATATGGGACATATATGGTGCGTAATTATATTTCCGCACAGAAATATTCTCAATGTCCACGCCTTGAAGCTCGCCTTTGGACTCAAGAATTTCTGCCATACACTCCTTGGATACATTTTTTACAATTGTCGTCGTCTGATATCTTTGATATGCCGTAAGACGCATTGTATAAAAAATATTGATCATATCCAGGGTTGTACTGTCATTAAGCATGACCGGATTTCCCTTTTTATCCCGGATATTATCAAAGCGGTATCGTTTTTTACTGAATTCAAAAACCTCCTGTGCGGTCATATCGAAGTCTGTTTCCTTCAGATCATCGATATTTTTACCACGGGCATTTGCAATAAAGCGGCGTCTTTCATTATCTGACTGCGTCGTAAACTCCATGGTACCGTCATCATTCATCTTGATCTTATACTGACCATCAACAGCATATCCATATTTTTCGATTAATGACGCCAGCTTGCTCAGCATAAGATTACGCTCATTGATTCCCGAATCCGTGGTATCATAAGCCCCATTGTCTGCAATAGTAATATTATACTGAAGCTCATTATAGGCCAGCAATTTCCCATCCCGATCGTATATGTTGCCCCTGGTTCCGCTTGTCGTAACCTGCGCCAACGTACGATCCTGATACTCTGCAAGATATTTATTCCCTTCCAGAATCTGCAAATTGAAAAGACGTACTGCCAATACAGAAAAAAGAATACTGAAAACAAGGCCCAGTGCCACAAGACGTGAGCCGATCAGTCTTGAAATAAATTCCCTAATTAAATCTATAACTTCTTTGATCAAATTATCTGCCTCATTCGTTCATTCTTCTTGAAGCGGTAAAGAAGAATCTATACAAAACAAGCGTAACCATCAGAGAAAAAACCAACGACGGCAGCACAATGTGCAATACATAGTATCCCACACTCAGCTTTCCACGAATCAAAAAACGGAACACGTAAATGTAAAGATGATAGATCAGTTCACTGATTACGCACATTACCATAGGAAGGGTAATATACTCTTCATAATAAATTTTGGAGAAGAAACCGTTGGCATAACCGATTGTGATAAAAATCAGAGTATAAAAACCAAACGGTCCGGAATAAAACAGATCCATCAACAATCCGGCTCCCAAACCATAGATCATCCCGGGCAAATTGCCGTGAAGAAACCCAAACGAAAAGGTCAAAATCAATAACAGGTTCGGAGAAGCCGCCAAAAACGGGATCAGTGGAAATACACTTGTCTGAATTAAAAATGCTACAACTATTGATAAAACGTAAAAAAAGATTCTCAATCTCTTATTACGGATTTTTCTTGAATGTTTACTTTCCAAAAGATTGTCCCTTCCATACAGCCTTTATCCGCCTACGGGGTTGCTGCCGCCGATGTCTCCTTTTGAGCACCCTCTTCACTTGCCGCACTTGTTAAGGGACTTAAGCCTTCCATGCCGGTCCACTGTGTTTCCGTCGGCTGCTCGGCGCTGGTACTTTCCGGTACAACATTTTCGGTATCCTGCTCCGGAATATCCTTTCCATCATTCTCATCTTTAAAGGAATCGGCCTTGATCTGCTTTACAACCAGAACCTCCGACAGATCATCAAACTTTGCAGCCGGAATCAAGTAGCCGTTTTTCATCAGATGCTTGTTATCCTCGGTAATGTCCACCGCATATCCGATCAGAATACCGGGCATGAACTTGGATGAAATATTGGATGTAACAATACGATCCCCGTCATGGATTGCTGCATTCTTACTGATATTGGTAATCTTCAATCGCCCCGACTGGTACAGCGTAAGATCTCCCGCAACAATGCAATTATCATTGGACTGCATACCCATAGCGGAAACGCGCGACTCATCATCAATAATGGACCGTACGGTAGCATAATTCAGCCCGACATCCGTAACAATACCGATTAAACCGCCGTTTGCCATTACATTCTGATCGACACGAATGCCGTCTTTTGTTCCTTTATCAATACGAAAAACCTGGAACCATTTTTCAGAGTCCTTGGCAATTACTCTGGCGGCAATCTTATCATACTGGAGATAATTCTGATCCAGTTCATACAGCTTGCGCAACCGTCCCAATTCTTCCTGGTTCTGATTCAATCGATTATTGTCTTCTGTCAGTACATCGATTTTTTCTTGCAGCTTCCGGTTTTCTTCTTTTACTTCATTGAGGCTTCTGCGTTCCTTCAGATTATCATACAGACTGGATCCGATTTTATTTACACCTGTCTGCACCGGTACCAGCATATACCCAATGGTATTCCGGATCGGATTCATCAATCCGTCTTTCACGGAAGAAAGTACAATCATCATGATGCATAACACAGAAAAAACAATAAAGATGTACTTGCTCTTCTTATTTTCCACTGAATTCTTCCTGCTCCCTAAAACTATAATATCGGTTATCACCAATAATCACATGATCCACCAGATAAATTCCCACAAGTTCTGCTGCCTGTCGCAGTGTTATGGTAAATTGCCGGTCTTCCGGGCTGGGCTCCGGATTTCCGCTTGGATGATTGTGGACAAGCACCATATTAACCGTATGACTTCGAAGTGCTTCAATCAGAATTTCTCTCGATGAAACAACCGACCGGTTACATGTGCCTGCCGAAATCAGCTTGTCCTGGATCAATTGCATCTGATTGTCCAGATACAATACATGAATAACTTCATGGTCTAGATAACGTAATTCTTCTTTAAAATATTCCTCTACCGCGTTTGGACTGCAAAATGTCATATTATTCTTACGCTTTTGCCTGGTCCAGATTCGCTTTGCAATTTCCCCGATTGCCTGAAGCTGTATCGCTTTAACCCTACCTATTCCCGCAATGGAACAAAATTCCAAACGGTCAAAGTGGATCAATCCGACAAGCCCATCATACTGTGGATTGAGATTCAAAACGTCTTCCGCCACTTCCAGAACCGGTTTTTCCTTCGTCCCTGTCCGCAGTACAATTGCCAGAAGCTCCTGATCCGTCAAAGCTTCCGCGCCTAATCTCTCACACTTTTCGTATGGTTTGTTTCCGGCATCAAGTTCATTTAATTTCTTCATTTTTTCTCCTGTTCCTCAGAGAACATGGAGCCCACGTTTGTCTATTCTAGCATAAAGGAATTTCCAGAACAACTTATAAAGAAAAACGTAAAAAATCTGAAATTACCGAAAGGTAATCTCAGATTTTCTTTTTGGGAGGCTTATGACAACGTAATAAGCCCTTTCTCATACATCTTTTCAACCGTCATCATAATACCAAACTTTGCATGGTACCATGTAAGTCCGCCTTGAAAATACACATTATATGGCGGCTTGATTGGTCCATCGGCAGAAAGCTCAATGGAGCTTCCCTGAACGAAAGCACCGGCGGCCATAATGACTTTCGAATCATATCCCGGCATATCATCCGGATACGGTGTTACAAAGCTGTCTACCGGTGCTGCTGCCTGAATGCCCTGACAGAACGCAACAACCGCTTCCTCTGAACCAAGCGTAATGGCCTGAATGATATCAAAACGTTCACTGTCTGCTGTCGGATGGCAGGCATAGCCCAGACGTTCATAAACCGATGCGGCAAAAATTGCAGCTTTTTCTGCATTTGCCGTAATAGTCGGTGCCATAAAAATACCCTGATAAAAATTCTTGTTGTTATCGAGAGACGGTCCGACTTCCTTACCAAGTCCCGGAGCTGTAAGCCGAGCCGCACAACGTGCAACACACTCCTTTGTTCCGGCGATATAACCACCGATCGGAGCAAGTCCGCCGCCCGGATTCTTGATCAATGAACCAACAACCATATCGGCACCGAAATCCGAAGGTTCCTCCCTCTTTACAAATTCGCCATAGCAATTATCAACCATGCAAATTACATCCGGTTTGATTGATTTAATGAACTGAATCAGCTTGCCAATGCTTTCCGGCGAAAAAGTATCCCGGGTAGCATATCCCTTGGATCGCTGAATTTCCACCAGCCGGGTACGCTCATGAATTGCCGCACGGATTCCCTCATAATCGAATTCCGAACCAGGAAGCAGATCTACCTGCTTATAGCTTACTCCATACTCTGCCAGTGATCCGGCCGTTGGGCGAATACCGATTACCCCTTCCAAAGTATCATATGGCTTTCCCACCGGACAAAGAATTTCATCCCCCGGACGTGTATTGGCAAAAAGTGCAAGAGACAACGCATGTGTTCCGCAAATAATCTGAGAACGAACCAGCGCATCCTCCGTATGGAAAATGTTTGCATATACTCTCTCAAGAGCATCTCGTCCGATATCATCATATCCATATCCGGATGTTCCGATGAGATGTGCCTCAGAAACATTTGCATCCTGCATTGCTTTTACAACCTTTAACTGATTGTACTCCGCAATCTCATCAATCTCCTTAAACCGGTCCTTAAGACCGTTCAGCGAAACTTCGCAATAATCATAAACCTCCGGCTTTATGCCAAGAGCTTCAAACATTTCTCTGTTATCCATTCTGTTATTGTTTCCTTCTTATAATTGAACTCTGCAATATTGACCCATTCCACATTCTGTTCTCTGCGGAACCAGGTAAGCTGACGCTTTGCATAATTTCTGGAATTCTTCTTAATTGCCTCAACAGCGTCCTCTATTGTACACCTATTGTCAAGATAGGCAAGCATTTCGCGATATCCAATTCCCTTCATGGATGTCGCATCTTCCGGCAGCTGCAGAGCTTTCAACCATTTTGCTTCTTCTAAAAGGCCGGAATCCATCATCCCATCAACCCGTTTGTTGATCCGTTCATACAACCTTTGCCGATCATCCGTCAGCACAAAAAAGGCCGTCTGAAATCTGGCCGTCTTTTGCTTTTCCTCCGCATTATGCAGCGAAATAGGTGTTTTATGCAGCTCATAGAATTCTATCGCCCGTATTACCCTGGGAATATTGTTTGGATGAATTCGCATCGCCGACTCCGGATCAATTTCCTTCAGCTGACGATATAAACCCTCGCGGCCTTCCATGGTCTCGGCTTCTTTCTCCAGCCGGCCTCGAATAGCCCGGTGCATCTCTTCATTTTCTTCCGTAAAATCAATGCCGTATAAAAGCGCCTGAATGTAAAACCCTGTTCCCCCTACAAGAATCGGCAGATGCCCTCTCTCATAGATTTTCTCTATGGCTTCTTCCGCCATGTTTTTAAAACGATTTACATCATAATTCGTTTCCGGGTCAATCACATCGATCAAATGATGCGGCACACCTTCCATTTCTTCTTTTGTTACCTTGGCGCTGCCGATGTCGAGCCCCCGGTACACCTGCACAGAATCCGCCGATACGATTTCCCCACCCAGTCTCTTTGCAAGCTGTACGGAAGTCGCGGTCTTTCCTACGGCAGTTGGTCCGGCAATGATCACAAGCGGTCTTTTATTAATATCTATCGTTGTTTTCATTTCCTTTTTTCTTTATACGATACGTTTGAATTTCTTTTCGAGTTCATACTTCGACATAGAAATAATCGTAGGCCTTCCATGCGGGCAGGCATACGGATTATCAAGTTCCAAAAGTTCTGTAATCAAAGCATCTGCTTCCATAAGAGACATGCGGTTATTTCCCTTTACAGCCGCCTTGCATGACATGGATGCAATTTTATAATATATGGAATCTGCTGTGGTAAGTCCGGTTTCATCACTAAGGTCGTCCAGAATCTCCAGCAGCAGCTCCTTTTTTCCAATCTCCGGAAGATCCGCCGGAATAGCAGAAATACTGTAATCCCGTCCTCCCAGATTTGAAATCTCATACCCCATGCCTTCGAAGTATTCCAGATACTGGTCCATCATCAAAGCTTCCTCAGCACTAAGATTCAAAAGAATCGGCGGATTTAAATACTGGCTGACCGGCTTTTTCTCCTTCAGCTTTTTCATCAGACGTTCAAAGTTCACCTTTTCGTGTGCCGCATGCTGATCAATAATGTACAGTTTATCCTCATACTCTATGAGCCAATACGTTTCAAACAATTGCCCTATAATACGGTGCTCATGCTTGGCCTTTTCCGATAGAAAACGGTCCTGAAAAAGACTTTCCTGTTCCGTTTTCAATACCTGTACCGACTCCTGCACGGTCATTTTGGCACGATTCTCGCTGTCCTCTTTTTTTACCCAGGCAGCAGCACCTGCCGCAACTGCAGAATTCCGCTCTTCCGTCGTTGCCTTGCCAACCTCCGGCTCCGGTTTAAATACAGCCTCTTTCAGTTCATAATCTGCCGCAGGCGTATTTTTTTCCGCAGATTCACGAATATAAAGATTCAATGACGGATCTGCGGCCGGATGAATAACCGGGCGAAGCTTCTCCTCAAACGTATGGTTGGTTTCTGCCGCCCGTTCCTTTTCAAAAGGCTCTACATGCGGGAGCTTCTTTGGCTCCAATGCACTTGTCTGTTCACCATAATCCGGATCCTCAAGATCGGTATTCACAATCAGTTCCGTCTGATGCAGTGCAAGGTTGATCGCATCCATTATGGAATTGTAAACCAGCATGCCGTCCGAAAAACGGACCTCCAGCTTTTGCGGATGCACATTAACATCCACGATCTCCGGATTGACATCAATCATCAAAACCGTAAACGGAAATTTATGCTGCATCATAAATGCATGAAATCCGTCTTCCACCGCTTTGGTGATCATTGGATTTTTCACATAACGGCCGTTTACAAAGTAAATTTCAAAATTACGATTGGAACGGTTAATCACCGGCTTTCCAACATAGCCCCGCACGGTCACCGCAGGAATCCCGCTCAGAGCGCTTCGCTCGTATTGATGATTCACAGCGATCAGCTGATTCGTAACATCTCGGCCATAAATCGAATAAATCACATCCAGCAGAGCGCCGTTTCCAAGCGTTGCCAGCTTCTGGCGGCCATCCTGTATAAAACGAAAGGCCACTTCCGGATGTGCAAGCGCCTCCTTTTCAACGATATCCTGAATGCGGGAAGCCTCCGTCTGCGGACTTTTTAAAAATTTTCGCCGGGCCGGGATATTTTTAAAAACATCCCGTACGATAAAGGTCGTCCCTTCCGGTGCTCCAATCTCTGTAAAATCCTTTTCAATACCATTATCGATCTGATAATGCGTTGCCATTAACGCCCCCGGCGTCTTGGTGATCAATTCGACACTGGCAATGCTGGCAATACTGGCCAATGCCTCACCGCGGAACCCCAGCGTATGAATATTCCCAAGGTCTTTAGCATCCCGGATTTTTGAAGTTGCATGTCGGATAAAGGCATTCCGTACATCTTCCCGGTCAATGCCGGAACCGTTGTCGGTGATGCGAACCATGGCAATACCGCCATCCTTAATTTCGATCGACACAGCCGATGCACCGGCATCCACAGCATTTTCCAGCAATTCCTTTACAATTGATAGCGGACGTTCAATAACCTCGCCCGCTGCAATCTGGTTAATTGTTTCATCACTTAAAACCTGTATCTTCATAATATCCGGTTGCCGCTCCTTTCCTGTTATCGTACAAAGCCTTCCACGCTGTATTTTTATACCTTAAAGCGTTCCTTTAACTCATAAAGCGAATTGATTGCATCCAGTGGTGTCATATGGTTCAAATCCAGCGACTTGAGATACTGAATGGCTTCCTTCATTCCTGCGTCTGCAGGTTCTTCTGCAACGTTTTCCGGTACGTCCGGTTTCTTTGTCTCATCTCTCCGGTCCGGATCCAGATTCTCGCCAATGCTTTCCTGCACATACGAAAACTCTCCGCTGCCAATCTTTTTGGCCGTCGCAATGATATCCGCATCACTGAGCTCTGCCGAGATTTCCTTCGCACGATCAATTACCGGCTTTGGCACACCGGCAAGGCTTGCCACATCGATACCGTACGACTGATCGGCGCCGCCCGGAATAATCTTCCGAAGAAAGACAATATCCTGATCATGATTTGTCACTGCAATGCAATAATTGTTAACGCCATCCAGCTTTCCTTCCAGTTCCGTCAGCTCATGATAATGTGTCGCAAACAGCGTTTTCGCCTTAACCACTTTCGCAATATATTCAACCACAGCCCAGGCGATCGACAGACCGTCAAAGGTACTGGTTCCTCTTCCGATTTCGTCAAGAATCAACAGCGATTTTGTCGTAGCGTTCCGAAGAATATTCGCCACTTCATTCATTTCCACCATGAAGGTAGACTGACCGGATGCAAGATCATCCGATGCACCGACACGGGTGAAAATGCGGTCACAAATTGAAATATTCGCATGGGATGCCGGCACAAAGGAACCAAGGGAAGCCATTAAAACAATCAGCGCAACCTGTCTCATATAGGTCGATTTACCTGCCATGTTCGGACCGGTAATGATGGCAATCTGTTCCTTCGCATCGTCCAGTTTTGTATCATTCGATACAAACATGCCGTCCTGGATCAACTTCTCGATTACCGGATGCCGGCCGTCCTTAATGTCAATAACCCCTTCTTCATTGATTTCCGGACGCACATAATTATTCGCCGTCGCAACTCTGGACAAAGATACCAGTACATCCAGTGTTGCAATGCAATGAGAAGTTTTCTGAATACGCTTTAAATTCTGCGCAATCATATCCCGGATATCGCAGAACAACTCATATTCCAACTGATTCAGTTTTTCCTCTGCACCTAGAATGGTATTCTGGAGCTCCTCCAGGCGATCCGTGGTATACCGTTCGCCATTCGCCAGAGTCTGCTTACGGATAAAGTAATCCGGAACCTGCTCTTTAAAGGTATTGGTCACTTCAATACAGTAGCCGAAAATTCGATTGTATTTAATCTTCAGCGTCTTGATGCCGGTCTTTTCACGTTCCTCGGTCTCCAGGTTGGCAAGCCATTCCTTACCGTTGGTCTTGGACGCTTTGTACTTGTCGACCTCTTCATGATATCCGGCCTTGATGATGCCGCCTTCCCGGCTGGAAATCGGCGGATCCTCTTCCATCGCCCGGTCAATAAGATCATAAAGATCCCTCATCTCATCCATGTTCTCATAAAGATCCCGGATCAGCGGAGAATGGAAGCTGGATAACTGCTGGTGAATATCCGGCAGCATGCTTAAAGACTGCTTAAAGGCAATAATATCCTTCGGATTGGCCGATTTATAGCAGATTTTTCCCAGAATACGTTCAAAATCATAAATTGATGTCAGATATTCACCAATTTCTTCACGGTCAATATAGCGGTCACAGAACTCATCCACCGCATCCTGACGACGTACGATCGCATCCTTTACGATCAGCGGTTGCTCTATATAGCGGCGCAATAAACGGCCGCCCATGGCCGTTTTTGTCTTATCCAGAACCCACAGCAGCGTACCGCGCTTTTTCTTTTCGCGCATTGTTTCCGTGAGCTCTAGATTTCTCTGCGTTGCAGTATCAATAATCATATACTGGCTGCTGGTGTAATAACGGATATTGGAAATATGATCCACTGATCCCTTCTGTGTATCATAGATATACCGCAATGCCGCACTGGCACTGAGCCTTGCCAGATCCAGATCCTGCAGCCCGATGCCCTCTATGCTGGAATGAAAATGCTTTTCCAGAAGTTCTGTTGCAGAAGTATCATTGTATACATCATTCCCCAGTTCCGTAATAATCAGGTTGTACCGGTTTTTCAACTCGTCCGTATCCATTCCGGAAATCATAAATGCCTGATTGCATACAATTTCCGAAGGAGAAAAACGACTTAATTCATCCAGTACTTCTTTACCCGTCTTGCAGGTTGTGGTTAAAAATTCGCCGGTAGAAACATCCACCGTAGAAACACCGAATCCGGATTCGTCATAAAAAATACTCATGAGGAAATTGTTCTTTCGCTCATCCAGAACCGCATCCGATGTCATAGTACCCGGCGTCACTACACGAATGACTTCCCGTTTTACAATACCCTTTGCCATCTTCGGATCTTCCATCTGCTCCGCAATGGCAACCTTATACCCGTTGGAAACAAGCCGGGAAACATAGGAATCAGCAGCATGAAACGGAATACCGCACATAGGAGCCCTCTCACCGGTACCGCAATCCTTACCGGTAAGCACAAGATCCAATACTTCCGATGCAATTTTCGCATCTTCAAAAAACATTTCATAAAAGTCGCCGATCCGATAGAAAAGAATGCAGTCCGGATATTCTTTTTTGCTTTCCAGATACTGCACCATCATCGGTGACATCTTTTTTTCTGCCATTTGTGTAACTCCTTTGCTGCCTGATTACTCCTGCCTGTGCTTACTTTCAGCACAGTGTTCCAAAATAATAAAAGCCCTTGGACTCATCCAGACGAACCTTCTGCATTGTACCGATCAGTTCTTCATTCCCCTTAAAATGAACCAGGATATTATTAGACAGACGTCCCGTTAAATATCCATCCTGATTCTGGTTCTTTTCTTCCACCAGAACTTCTACTTCATGATGCAGGTCTCTGCCCTCATTCTCCGCTGAACTCTTCTGTACTGCTGCCAGCAGTTCATCGAAACGTTCCTTTACAATATCCTCCGGAACCTGCTCCATCTTTGCGGCAGGCGTTCCGGTTCTCTTACTGTAGATAAAGGTAAAGGCAGAATCGAAATGAGCCTCCTTTACAACATCCAGTGTATCCCTGAAATCCTCGTCACGCTCTCCCGGGAAGCCTACAATGATATCTGTGGTAAGTGATACGTCCGGTAACTCTGTACGAATCTTACGTACCAGCTCAAGATAACTTTCCTTGGTATAGTGCCGGTTCATCTTTTTCAAAACTGCACTGGAACCGGACTGCATCGGAAGGTGAATGTGACGGGCAATATTCGGATGGGTTTTGATCACCTGAATCAGTTCATCGGAAAGATCCTTCGGATTCGAAGTCATAAAACGCACTCTCTTCATACCCGGAATTTCCGCCACAGCGGCAAGGAGCTCTGGAAAACTGGTCGATCCCGGAATATCATTACCATAGGAATTTACATTCTGTCCCAATAAAGTCACTTCCAGACATCCATCTGCAACCAGCTTTTCACACTCACGCAGAATATCCGTAGCATTTCTGGATTTTTCACGGCCGCGAACATACGGCACAATGCAATAGGTACAGAAATTATTACATCCGTAGCTGATGTTTACAGATCCCTTGAATTTATATTTACGATCAGAAGGCAGATCTTCTACGATCATTTTAGTATCATCAATAATTTCAATGGTGCGCTTTCCGCTGGATAAAGCAGCATAAAGAAGTTCCGCAAGCTTATACACATTATGCGTTCCAAAAATAAGCTTTACATACGGATAATGCTTCTTGATTCCCTCTACTTCATCCTTCTCCTGCATCATACAACCGGTAATGCCTATGATCATGCCGGGACGATTCTCATACTGATGCTTTAATCGTCCTACACGGCCATAGAGTTTCATATTTGCATTCTCACGTATGGTACAGGTTGAAAACAGAATTACGTCGGAATCGCGATCGTTATCTGTCATGGTATAACCGCAGCGCTCCAGAATACCCTGAAGCTTTTCGCCATCCTTGGCAGACATCTGACATCCCATGACTTCTACCATAAAGTGTGCCGCATAGCCTTCATACTGTTTCTTCATCTCGACCAGTTCTCTGGTACGATCCATGAAATAGTACTGTCTCTCCGGCTCCTCTACCGGTGCATGATCAAAAATTTCCTTAAAATCGATATTGTAATTCATAAACTCCTCTTATCGCTATGAAAACGGGTAGTGTTTACCGCACCTGCCCGTTTCCATAAATTTTATATTTATATGTTGTCAACTCTCTTAATCCCATCGGGCCTCTGGCATGAAGCTTCGCGGTGGAAATACCGATCTCGGCCCCAAAGCCGAAACATCCGCCATCGGTAAAGCGGGTACTTGCATTCCAATACACACAAGCGCTGTCTATTTCATTTAAAAAGCGCTCTGCATTGGCCGCATCCTCCGTCAGGATGCTTTCAGAATGCCGGGTTGAATACCGGTTGATATGATCAATGGCCTCGCTCAGCGAATCCACTGTTTTTACAGAAATCCGGTAATCTAAATATTCGGTTCCAAAATCCTCTTCCGTAGCATGCAGTAAAAGCTCTTTCCGGATACCGTCTGCTCCTTCCAAAACAGCATACGCCTGCTCATCGGCAGCCGTAACGACATTCTTCTCCTGAAGTTTTGCGATTACGGGTATCAGAACCGACGAAAGGGCTTTCCGATGAACAACCAGCGATTCACAGGCATTGCACACACCTATACGCTGTGTTTTCGCATTAAAAACGATTGGGACCGCTTTTTTCACATCTGCCGTCTCATCCAGGTAAATATGACAGTTTCCCGCCCCGGTCTCAATTACCGGTACGGAAGCATTCTCCACAACAGCCTGAATCAGACGTTTGGAACCTCTTGGAATCAGGACATCGACATAGCCGTTCAACCGCATAAAACGATTGGCCGTTTCATGATCGGTCGCTTCAATAAGCTGAATGGAATCCCGGCAGAAACCGGCTTCTGACAATGCTGTCCGGAGAACATTTGCGATTGCCGTATTCGAATAAATCGCATCCGATCCGCCCTTCAGTATTACCGCATTGGAAGTCTTGAATGTCAATGCAAATGCATCACTGGTAACATTGGGACGTGCTTCATAGATAATACCCACTACGCCAATCGGAACGCTCATTTTCACAAGCTTTAATCCATTGTCGCGCGGAATTTCCTCCAGAACCTTTCCCACAGGATCATCCAGTCTGGCAATATCCACAATAGAGTCTGCCATAGCCTCTATACGCTCTTCCGTAAGACGCAAACGGTCCACCAGGCCTGCTGCCATCCCGTTTTTTTCTGCACTGGCAAGATCTTTGGCATTGGCCGCAAGGATAACCTCTTTCTGCTGCCGCAATGCTGCTGCTGCCGCAAGAAGACCTCTATTTTTTTCTTCACCTGTACGCTTTACAAGATCATATGCCGCTTCACGCGCTTTCTTCCCGATTTCCTCCAGTCCGATCATAATCAGCCTTCCTTCTGAAATGCCTGCTTTGCGTCCTCTTCCTTCTTTTCATCCTGCTCCTTGATGTCCTTTAAATACACACCAAGATTTGCCTTGATAGAATCAATATAGGCACGGCGAAGCATTTGCTGCTCCTTTTTCTCCTGCTCGGTAAGACCGGGGCCGCCGCCTTTTTCGGATTTATGATATAACTCATTGATACGTTCTACATCTTTATCTGTAACCATATTAACCTCATTCTGTTCTTATTTTTCACAAGCCTGAATATATTCAAGAATATCAAAGCTTTGATTTTTATGCGCGGCAAAAAGTGTTCCCACTTCCTTACCGGAAATCACCTCTTGAATCACTTCCGCAGAAGAAAATCTTGCAATAACCATATCTGCACCGGAATCCGTAGCGATACGTGCCGCCGCAAGCTTGGCGCTCATTCCACCGGTACCGACATTGGATCCGGATGTCGACTTGCCCATTTTTAAAATATGCTCATCTATTACCGGTACATAGGAAATGAATTCCGCCTCCGGATTTTGCTTTGGATCATCTGTAAATACACCGTCAATATCCGAAAGAAGAATCACGAGATCCGCTCCCGTAATCGCTGCCACAATAGCCGCAAGCTGATCATTGTCTCCAAAAGACTCTACCTGTGCAATTTCCGATGTGGAAATCGTATCATTTTCATTAACTACAGGAATGGCTCCGAGATTCAGAAGCTCAATAAATGTATTTGCCGCATTTTCTCTGGAAACAGGATTGATCATGATGTTCTTTGTCAGCAAAAGCTGTGCTGCGACTTCACTGTATTCAAAAAACAGTTTCTGGTAGGTCATCATGAGCTTTGCCTGACCTACCGCCGCAAATGCCTGCTTTTCTGCCATACTTTTAGGTCGTCTCCGAATCCCAAGGGTCTGACGGCCGGATGCAATCGCACCGGAAGATACCAGAATGACTTCCCGTCCTTCTCCCTTCAAATCCGTGATAACCCGAACCAGCTTTTCTATCTTGGAAAGATTCAGATCTCCGGTTTCCGGATGTGTAATGCTGGCAGAACCAACTTTAATCACGATACGTTTCTTTTCCTTTAAAAGAGCTCTTTTCTGCTGACTATCCATGCAGCCTACACCTCCTGCAAATGCGACTTAATACACTAGTTTACAAGGAATTATAATGTTTTACAAGAGCTTCCGCGGTTTTCATGCCGTCCATCGCGGCACTCATAATGCCGCCGGCATAACCCGCTCCCTCACCGCACGGATACAGCCCCTCCAGGTTTGACATGAAATTTTCATTTCTTGGAATGCGCACCGGACTGGATGTTCTGGCCTCCACGCCGCAAAGCAACGTGTCCGGCCGTGAAAAACCATGAAGCTTATGTTCAAACGACTCCATACCTTCCACGAAACTCTCGTTAAAATCATTCAGTGCCGCATATGGACTGTTTTCTTCAAATTGGAAAATAGAATTCAGCGTGCTGTATGCATACTGTCCCCGAATCACCGGCTGGATCTCCTGGGTTTTCTGCTTCATCTTTTCTTCCGTTGTCGCCTCATTGTTCACAAAATCATGATACGTTTGTACCGGAATCTTTCCATTCTGCAGACAATATGCGCGTCTCTCCACTTCTCTTTGCAGCGCAATGCCGCCCAAAGGATTCTCTTCACCATGATAGTCCGTCTTACGGATGGAAACGATAATCGCCGCATTTGCATTTCTGCTGTCCCGTGCATGATAACTCATACCGTTCACGCAAAGATGCCCTTCTTCAGAGGAAGAATTCACCACATACCCTCCCGGGCACATGCAAAAACTGTAAACGCCACGACCATTGGCTTTGCATGTATGCGTAATCTTATAAGCACCCTGCCCCAGTCGTTGCAGAACTTCCTCGGAAACCTCTCCATACAGATCTTTGTTGATCATTTCCTGTGGATGCTGCACACGAAAGCCCATGGCAAAGTCTTTTGCTTCCATATGCACGCCTGCGTCAAAAAGTTCCTGATAGGTATCTCTGGAAGAATGGCCTATAGCAAGAATAACGTTTTTCTGTCCTTCATAATGGAACTGTGTATTGAAATGAATCTCTCCGCCCAATGCTTCGATTTCCTGTCGAATTCCTTTTACGATCGATACCAGGCAATCCGTGCCCACATGCGGCTTGGCATCGATAAGGATCGCCGGATCCGCGCCCAGGGCAACAAATTTATTCAGAATATAACGATTTCTTCCATCCTTGTCTTTGGTCAACGTATTCAGTTTTCCATCCGAAAAAGTGCCTGCGCCGCCTTCACCAAATTGAGGATTGGATTCCTTGTGGAGCTCCCCTTTATTCCAGAGATCTTCCACATCCTTCATTCGCTGTTCTACATTCTGCCCACGCTCATATACAATTGGCCGAAGCCCCGATCTGGCTAGGATCAGTGCCGCAAACATTCCTGCAGGCCCAAATCCGACAACAATCGGACGATTTTCCCGCACATTTACGAACTCCTCCTTAGGCATGCCTGCAATCGTATCCTTCAATTCCGGCTGATGATACACTTCCCGCTCCTGACAGCTGATATCCCGATTCCGCAATCCGGCTACATACGCTTCTTCCGTTTTTTTTCCAAGATCAGCCTGCAGTAATACCGTATAACTGAAATAAATATCCGGTTTTTTGCGAGCATCAATAGAGCGCCGTAAAATCTCAAGACTTTCAATCTTATCCGGTGACAGCTTCAACATTTTTGCACAAATCGGCTTCAGTTCCCTTACCGATGCCATTACCGGCAGTTTTACCTGATTGATTTTGATCATATCTACATGTCCTTACTTAAACTATTCTTTTAAATGTATTACTGCTGCTTTATCGATGCACTTCTCCCGGCAAGAATACCGGAACTCCATGCCCACTGCAGGTTATAACCGCCGCAGATACCGTCCACATCCAAAATCTCTCCCGCAAGATAAAGCCCCGGAACAGACCATGCTTCCATGGTTTCCGGATTCAACTCCCCGGTTGCAATACCACCTGCCGCACATTGCGCCTGTGCGAACGGATTTACAGAGACCGCTTCCGCTTTATATTCCGTAAGCATACCGCTTAATGCCTTAAGATTTTTTGTGGTCAGCTCTGCCACCGGCATTGCCGCATCAATATTACAGAGTTTCAGAAACGCATCTCCAAGCTTCTGATTCAGCAATCCCTGCAAAAATTTCCCGGCCGGTTTATAAAACAGCTGCTCCTTCCTTTGTTCCAAAAGGCGAAGGATTTCTTCACGGCTCTTCCCCGGAAAAAATGAAATATACACAGCCACTATTTCCTTCCGTTCCAATGCATACGCCGCAAACCGTGAAATCTGAAATACCGGAATACCGGAAATACCATAATCAGTAAGCTGGAGTTCGCCCCGCTCCTCTGCCAGAACCGTTTTCCCGCTTTTCAGTGTCAGCTGTGCATCTGCTCTTACGCCTGCCATATCTTTATACTGCGTTCCGCTGCAGCGAATCGCCGTCAAGGCAGGGACAGCCCAGATTTTTCTTAATCCGAGCTTCTCTGCCATGCGATAACCACTTCCATCGGAACCCGTTGCAGGAGCCGCGCAGGAACCCGCCGTAAGAATTACCCGGTCAAAACCGCGCTTTCCTTCCTGCGTCATTACCAGGAATTTTCCATTTTCTCTGCGGATTTCCTTTACGATGCTCTCGTATCGGATCATGACCTTCTGATGCTCTAATTCATCAAGAAGTGCTGAAACCACGCTGGATGCCTGATCCGAATTCGGATAGACATATCCGCCGCGCATCTTCGGTTCAATTCCCAGCTTCTGAAAATACGCAATCGTCTCCCTTTCATCAAATGAAGAAATGACTTTCCATGCAAACTGTGGATCTTCTCCGCGATATTTTTCGGCATCCATTACAAGATTGGTATAATTGCACCTTCCATTTCCGGTAGTCGCAAGCTTTTTTCCAACCTTTTTATTCTTTTCGTACAGTACAACATCTGCGCCATTCCTGGCTGCCTCAATTGCCGCGACCATACCCGCCGGTCCGGCGCCTATAACTGCTATTTGCATAATCTCCCTTTATCGTCTGTATCGACGCCAGATAAATTTATTGAAAAATGGAAGCTGTTCCGCATCTTCCGCCGTAAAATCCTTTAAAAGATTCAAAAACACTACATAAATCCAGGCTCCAAAGAAGATCATTGGAATTGTGCAGATCGCCTCCGCAGGCCAGATTTTTGTAACTGCTGTCGGCAAACAACGCTGCATTCCTTCTGAAAGAGCAAAAACAACTATTCCCATTACGCCTGCCGCTACAGCCGGCACGACATAGGTCCTTGCAATATCCTGCCGGAACTGTGTATGTTTATGAATTGAGAACATATTCATTGCGCTCATTAGTACCGCAAACAGAATATTAGCCAGAACAACTCCATAAATACCGCTGCCGGTGAACAGTAATGCAGTCAATACTATGGTATGAAGCAGTAATGCAATCACCGAATGTACCAACGGCTTCACCAAAAAACCCAGTCCCAAAAGTATACCTGTCGTAACAACCGCAAAACTGTAGCAAATCGTTGCAGCCGAACCGATCCGAATCAGCCGAATCAAAAGCTCCATCTGCTCTCCCGGAAACAGCAGCATGACGATCGGTCTGGCTAACGCCAAAAGGCCGACACCGGCAGGAATGGCAACCAGCATCGTTGCCCGAAGCGCATAATGGATTCCATTCTCCATTTCCTGCCGATCATACCGGTTCACCGCTCTGGTGAGTCCGGGTACAACGGCCAGAGACATGGCACTCGCCATTGCAACCGGTATGTTGAAAAGCATGTGATATTCACCATATACGCCCCACTCTGCCACCAGTTTTTCAGCAGTGCCCAAGACGTTCATGACATTACCATATAGGAAATCATCTATTACCGATGCAGAATTATAAATTACGACTGTAAATAAAAACGGCAGCAGCGTTTTCAGTAAACGCGCAAAAATGCTCCGATAATCATCCGGTTCCGTTTCGTCTCTGCGAAGCTGCCGGTTCCTGCGCCAGGCTCCCATACGATACAGCATAACAAAAAACAGAAATGCCACAAGGATTCCCGCTCCGGTTCCTACAGCCGCACCTTTTGCACCAAACGCGAATCCATAATCTGTCGTCTCATACAGACGATTGGCAATCATTCCTTTATGATAAAACAGTTTCGCAACAAGCAGCGATACAATCGCATTAACGATCTGTTCCAGTATCTGCGATACCGCCGTCGGGATCATGTCCCCGCTACCTTGAAAATACCCCCGCATCACGCTGAGATATGCCATAAGCCAAAGACTTGGTGCCAAAGCTCTCAATACAAATTTAGAAAACGGCTTCCGAAGAAGCATCGCCATTGGCTCTGCTCCAAACCACAGTATCAAAAAGAACGTTGCCCCCATAACTGTCGCATATAAAAGCGCAGCTTTCATGACCCGGGAAATATTCCGGTATCTGTGTGCCGTAAGATCTTCCGAAACAATCTTGGAAAGTGCTATAGGCATAGAATATGACGAAAACAAAAGCAACAGCGTATAGACAGAAAAGGCACTGGTGTAATAACCATTGCCTTCATACCCAATAATGGAAATCAAAGGAATCCGGTACATCATTCCGATTAGGCGCACAATTATACTGACTGCCGCAAGTACGACACCCTGATATACCAGCCGATATCCCAGTCCTCGCCCTGTCCGGCCTGCCGGTCTTTCTATAGTTTTCCCCTGAGCAGATCGAGATTTTATCCGCCCCGAAGCAACTGCACGGTCTCTTCTGTGCGGCGGTCGTCTCAGATCCTTTTGTTCATTGATCATCGGAAATATCCTTTACCTTCAAGTATTTCCTTTTGCCGACGTTCCATCTCAATGCGCTCATCATCTACCATATGGTCATATCCCATAAGATGAAGCATCGAATGCGCCACCAAAAAAGCAAGCTCTCGCCGCTGCGGATGTCCATACTCCTCGGCCTGGGAAGCGATACGATCCTGATTCAGCACAATATCTCCCAGTAAAAGCTCGCCTGTATCCGGATTGAATGCATCGGCTTCGGATTCAAGAATATCGAAATCGGCCGGAGCCGGATATTCCACCATCGGGAAGGACAGAACATCTGTCGGGGCATCAATTCCTCTTGCCTCTCTGTTTAACGTATGAATTCCGTCGTTATCCGTAATCATAACGCTGACTTCGCATTCATAAGGGCATTTCTCATAATCGATTGCCGCCGCAACAATTTCCTGAATGATTCCTTCAAAATCCAGTTCCAGTTTCTTTTCAGAATCAAATTCAATATTTACTGTCATACTTCGTCACCTTACTTGTGATTTTCATCACCGTATTTACGTCCATGTTCCTTCAGACCCGCTGCCTGTCTCTTTTTCATACGCTTTTCTTCATCCTTTTCGTACGCATTTACAATACGCTGTACAAGCGGATGACGCACTACGTCTGCACTGGTCAACTGGACGAATGATATTCCTTCTACATTCTTTAAAACACGAAGTGCATCCTCCAGACCTGACTTTTTGCCGTCTTCGAGATCCTTTTGTGTCAAATCGCCTGTAATGATTACCTTAGATCCAAATCCGATACGAGTAAGAAACATTTTCATCTGTGCCGGTGTCGTATTTTGTGCTTCATCCAGAATGATATAGGCATTGTCCAGCGTACGTCCGCGCATATATGCAAGCGGAGCAACCTCGATCAATCCCTTTTCTGCATTAGACTGATACTGTTCTGCCCCCATGATAGAATACAATGCATCATAAACCGGTCTCATATACGGATCTACTTTAGACTGCAAATCGCCCGGTAAGAATCCGAGCTTCTCTCCCGCCTCAATCGCCGGTCTGGTCAGAATGATACGCTGTACTTCCTGCTGGCGAAATGCCGTAATTGCCATGGCCATTCCCAGATAGGTCTTGCCGGTACCGGCCGGTCCGATACCAAATGTGATCATGTTGTCACGAATCGCATCCACATATTCCTTCTGTCCCAGTGTTTTGGGCTTTACCGGCTTTCCAAGAGCGGTTCTGGCCAAAATATCTTTATCGATCTCCACCATTTGGTGACCGGATTGCTTTTCTGAAAAGCTGAGTGAAATCGCGTAGTCTACATTCTGCTCCGTAATAATATTTCCCCGCTTGGAAAGCTGCAGCAAATTAACAAGAACATCTCTTGCCTTCTCTGTATCTGTAGTTTCTCCAATAATTTTAAGCACTCCGTCCCGATCTATAATAGTGGTATTAAATGCCCTCTCAATTTTCTTTATATTACTGTCCAGTTGACCAATCACATTACGCTCATGCTCAACCGGTATATCCATAATTGCTTCTATTGTCGCCATAGGCCTCCGGAATCCTGCATTAAGATCAGACAGATCTTAACAAAAAATGAAAATAACAAAATTAGCCCCAATTCATTGCTGAATCAGGGCTAAATGATCTTTATAGATTAGTTGAACTTACGCTTTCTAGCTGCTTCAGACTTTTTCTTACGTCTTACAGATGGCTTCTCGTAATGTTCTCTCTTACGAATTTCCTGCTGGATACCGGCCTTAGCGCAATTTCTCTTAAATCTACGCAGAGCACTGTCCAGAGATTCGTTCTCTTTAACGATAACACTTGACATGCTGAAACCCAAACCTCCCTTCGGGTACAAACTCTAAATTATTATAACATACATTCTTTATTCGTCAAGAATAATTCTGTATTTTATATCATCGGTCCGACACAGTCAAAACAATGCCGGACTGATTTTTATACCCTTAGGCATTGAGCTGCTGTGCAGCAGTCTCCTTGGCAGCTGCCAATGCAGCCTCAATTCCGGAAGCATCCTTACCACCGGCCTGAGCCATATTCGGACGTCCGCCACCGCCGCCGCCAACAAGCGGAGCAATCTGCTTGATCAGATTTCCGGCATGTGCACCCTTCTTGAGCGCGCCATCCGTTGCCATAGCAATCATGGAAACCTTGCCATCCTTATCAGAAATCAGGACAACAACACCCTCTCCAAGCTTCTGCTTCAAATCATCACCGAGATTACGGAGTTCATTCATATCCACTCCGGAAACATGAGCCGCAAGTACCTTCACTCCATTCAGTTCTGTTACGTTATCCATAACATTACCAAGGGCATTCTGTGCTTCCTTGCTCTTTAATGCTTCATTCTCGCTCTTAACTTCCTTGAGTTCCTTCTGAAGTGAACGAATGCGCTCTGCCAATGTTGCCGGCGTTGCCTTTACAAGCTCTGCAGCCTCATTCATCTCTGCTTCAAGGTTTGCATAATACTTGCGTACATTGTCACCGGTAAGCGCCTCAATACGTCTTACACCGGCTGCAACACCATTCTCGCTAAGGATCTTAAACTGACCGATCTGAAGAGTATTCTTTACATGCGTACCACCGCAAAGTTCTGTTGAAAACTCTCCCATACGTACAACACGTACTTCGGATCCGTACTTCTCTCCGAACAGAGCCATCGCACCTGTCTTCTTGGCTTCTTCAAGACTCATGACTTCTGTGCGAACCGCAAGGCCATTGGCGATCTGCTCATTGACCATATCTTCTACCTTCTGAAGTTCTTCTCTGGTCATAGCCTGGAAATGTGAGAAATCGAATCTTGTGCGGTCTGCATCCTGATAAGAACCAGCCTGCTCTACATGTGTTCCCAGAACTTCACGAAGTGCCTTCTGCAGAAGATGTGTAGCACTATGGTTGCAGCATACAGCCATACGTCTCTTTTCATCCACTTTCAGCGTAACAACATCCGAAAGCTTGAACATACCGCTCTTTACTACACCGATATGTGCGATCTTATTGCCTGCCACATGTTCTGTAGCCTTTACTTCAAATACAGCATCGCCAAGTGTAATGACACCTGTATCACCGATCTGGCCGCCCATGGTTCCATAGAACGGAGTCTCCGCTGTAATGATTGCACCCATCTGGCCATCACTCAATGCATCTACAACGGCATCTTCCTCATCCGAATCTGCGGAATACAATGCTGCCATTGCAACAATTTTGGAATCTGCCTCAAAGCGGTCATAGCCGATAAAGCTGCTGCTGATTTCCGGGTCAAGAGAATCATAAACTGTAGCCGCATGTCCGCTGTAATCTGCATTCTTTCCGGATTCCATACGATCCTTACGAGCCTGCTTCTTCTGGTTTTCCATGGCAGCCTTAAAGGCTTCCTCGTCTACAGTAAAGCCCTTTTCTTCAAGGATCTCCTTTGTATTGTCCAGAGGGAATCCATATGTGTCATACAGCTTAAATGCATCTTCGCCGGAAAGCTGCTTTGCGCCCTTTGCGCTGAGCTCTGCTTCCATCTGCTCCAGAATCTCCATGCCCTGCTCATACGTCTTTTCGAACTTTGCTTCCTCTGCCTCAATCACATTCAGAATAAAGTCCTTCTTTTCTTCAAGCTCCGGGTAGCCGTCCTTAGAACCTTCGATAACATTCATTGCGAGTGTCGGAAGGAATGATCCGCCAATACCCAGCTTTCGGCCGTGGCGAACAGCTCTACGAATGATACGGCGAAGTACATAACCTCTTCCATTGTTTGATGGCATAATACCATCTGAAATCATAAAGGTCATTGCACGTGCATGATCCGTTACAATACGTACCGATACATCGCTTTCTACGGTATCCGGCTGTTCATATGAAATACCGCCGGCAAGCTTACAAATCAGATCACGGAGACTCTTTAAAGTATCAACATCAAAGATGGATCCTACATCCTGTACTGCAACCGCAAGTCTCTCCAGACCCATACCGGTATCAATGTTCTTCTGAACAAGATCGGTATAATTACCGTTACCATCGTTATTGAACTGTGAGAAAACGACATTCCAGACTTCCATGAAACGGTCGCCTTCACCGCCCATAACGTCTTCCGGTCCATTACCGTATTTCTCACCACGATCATAATAGATCTCGGTACAAGGTCCGCAAGGTCCGGAACCATGCTCCCAGAAATTGTCCTCTTTACCGAACTTGTAGATGTGATCTGCCGGAATATGCATATCGTTCAGCCATACATTGTAAGACTCTTCATCATCTACATAAACAGACGGATACAGTCTGTCCGGATCCAGTCCGACACGCTCCGTAAGAAATTCCCAAGCCCATGGAATAGCTTCTTTCTTGAAATAATCTCCGAAAGAAAAGTTGCCAAGCATCTCGAAGTAGGTGCCATGACGAGCAGTCTTACCTACATTCTCAAGGTCTCCGGTACGAATGCATTTCTGGCAAGTCGTTACTCTTCTTCTAGGTGGAATCTCCTGACCAGTAAACCATGGCTTCATTGGAGCCATTCCGGAGTTAATAATGAGCAGTGAATTGTCATTATGAGGAACGAGTGAAAAACTGTTGAGGCGCAGGCATCCCTTTTCTTCAAAGTAGGAAAGGAAAAGCTCACGCAATTCGTTAACACCTCTATACTGCATAGACGTTATCTCCTTATATATGAAACATTCCTATAAATAGTCAATATCGCGTAAAATAATAACACAACCCCTATTAAGTTGCAAGATAGGCCTCATAATCTTTGAGCAAATCCACGCAGCGCTGACGTGTCACTTCTATATACCGGCTCATATAATCGATGTTTTCATCAATTCCGGTCTTTTCATCGCTGATTTCCTTCATTGCCTCATGACTTCGCTGTTCAAGAAATAAATTCTGCTCCTCCATCAGCCGGGTCCGATCCGTATCCCGCATTCCCTCGCCGATGGCGGCAACAATCTGCTCCATTTCCGAATTCCAAAGCGATGCAAGGCTCATATACTTCTTTTTCCGTTCCGTACCTTTCCGTTCCTGACGAGAACGCTCCGTAAGATCATCCATCGAAGCAATTTCTTCCCGAAACGTTTCCAGCCGGCTTTGGGTTTCCCGAAGTTCCGAACCACTCGCTTCTATAGGACCCGGAACAAGCAGCTGCTCTCTCGTTTCCGAGGGAGCAGCAACCATCTTTACCTTTTTTTCATAATGTCTGAAGTTTGTGTCCAGATATCCATTCACGAAAATGGTAATCACCATCAAAGAACCGGTTAGTATCATTAAATTGCGAGTCACCCTCGGTGAAAAAAAACTTTTCATGAATATATCTTTTCCTTTATCGAATCCATTTATCGTACAGATTCAAAATCTGATCCGTAAATTTTGCAAGATCTTTATTGGCTCCGCCATAATTTGCCTGAACAGCGGCCAGTAATTTATTGTACGCCGACATAAGCCGCTCATACGCACTGTCGCTGGCTCTTCTGCGTCCATGCATGCCCGGAATCAGATCCGACTTTACGATCTTCTTCGGTTCCGCAACCGCAATCCATTTTCCGCTCATAAGATCAAATATAGATCCGGAATACGGGCAGTCCACAGACAATCCCGTCTTTTCACGGATCAGCTGCGACAACGTTTCCATGGCCTCATCATCACCGTGCACAAGGAAAACCTTATCCGGTTTTCTTTCGTCGTATGCAGAAATCCATTCCATCAAACCATTTTGATCTGCATGCGATGACATATCCGCCATCTTCGCAATTTCCGCCCGGCAGACAATATCCTCTCCAAAGAGCCTTACACTGTCGGCTCCATCCTGCAGGATACGCCCCAGGGTTCCCTCCGCCTGGTATCCGGCAAAAACGATTGTACACTCCGGTCTCCAGAGATTGTACTTGATGTGATGACGAACACGCCCCGCATCACACATACCCGATGCCGAAATAATTACCTTCGGTTCTTCATCATAATTTATTGCCTTGGATTCATCCAAAGTTATTGCCAGATTCAGTCCCCGGAATGCAATCGGATTTACGCCTCTTTCGATTACTTCCCTAGTCTCATCATCATAACAATCCTTCAAATTTGCAGAAAAAATGTGCGTCGCTTCCACCGCAAGCGGGCTGTCCACATAAACCGGAAAATGATCATGTCCCCGGATCAGCTTCTGTTCCTTGATCTGCCGGTAAAGATACAGCAGCTCCTGCGTACGTCCTACGGCAAATGCCGGAATGATCACATTTCCTCCACGGTCCAAAGTCCTTTGCGTGATAGAAACAAGATCCGCAATATGATCCACCGACTCATCATGGAAGCGATTGCCATAGGTAGATTCCATAAGCACATAATCTGCATCATGAATATATTCCGGGTCACGAATCAGTGGCTTATCAAAATTACCAATATCTCCCGAAAATACCAGTTTTTTCGTGATGCCCTGCTCTGTAATCCACATTTCAATAGAGGCAGAACCAAGCAAATGTCCGGCATCAATGAACCGGATTCTTATACCTTCCCCCAGTTCAACTGTTTCCCCGTAATCCACACCGCGAAAACCGGACAATGCAGACACCGCATCATTCAGATCATAGATCGGTTCAACTTTTTCCTTACCGCTTCTCTTTCCCTTTCTATTTCGGTACTCCGCTTCCTGCATTTGAATATGCGCACTGTCACGAAGCATGATTTCCGCCAACGCCTCGGTTGCCTTGGTAGTCACCACCGTTCCATGAAATCCATTTTTAAATGCATATGGAATCATTCCCGCATGGTCAATGTGAGCATGGGTCAGCAAAATATAATCCACTTGCGCATATTTAATCGGAAGCGGTGCATTTTCATAATGATTTGCCCCCTGTTCCATGCCGCAATCCACTAGGATATTTAATCCTGCAGCTTCTACAAAATGCATGGATCCTGTAACCTCATGATCAGCCCCAAGAAAATGTATCAGCATAAACTCACCTCCTATATGAAAAGCATTGCAGAAAAAATTCTCAAAAACGGCAGCTTTTCTTTCCCCAAAAAATCACGCAACCGTTCTCTTAAAAAACACGTACATAAAGAAATCCCCTGCTGATTCTATTATATCAGCAGGGTAGAGAGAATTCTATAATCGCTTCTCATAAGAACGTTTATTCACTGAGATATGCAGCCTTAACCTTTGGATCATTGGCCAGATCCTGTGCAGCTCCCTCGATTGTGATTTTGCCGGTTTCCAGTACATACGCCCGGTCTGCGATAGCCAGCGCCTTGTTCGCATTCTGCTCTACCAAAAGTACTGTTACTCCGGATTCGTGAATTTTTTGAATAATATCAAAAATCTCATTTACATAGATCGGAGAAAGTCCCATAGACGGCTCGTCCAATACAATCATCTCCGGATGGCTCATCAGTGCACGTCCCATGGCAAGCATCTGCTGCTCACCTCCGGACAATGTTCCTGCCATCTGATGTTTACGTTCTTCCAGTCTCGGGAAATGCTCGTATACATCTTTCAATGTCGCTTCAACCTCATTCTTATCCGAACGGGTATATGCGCCAAGCATTAAATTCTGCAATACACTCAAAGAAGCAAAAACACGACGCCCCTCCGGTACATGCGCAAGTCCCTTGGCTACCAGTGAATGACCCGGAGTATGTGTAATATCCTTTCCATTGTAGACAATGCTTCCGGAACGCGACGGAATCAGTCCCGTTATGGTCTGCAATGTTGTAGTCTTTCCTGCACCATTGGCACCAATCAAAGTTACAATTTCACCTTTATTTACATGGAAGGAAATTCCCTTTAACGCATGGATTACGCCATAATATACATTTAAATCCTGAACTTCTAAAATTGCACTCATGATCTTCCTCCTTAATCACCAAGATATGCTTTTATGACTTGAGGATCATGCAATACCTCCTGCGTCTCGCCCTGCTTCAGGACCTGTCCAAAATTCAATACAGTGAGACGATCACAAATGCCGGATACCAGCTTCATATCATGTTCAATCAGAAGAATCGTCATATCAAAACGGTCACGAACCAGTCGAATCGTATTCATCAATTCTTCCGTTTCGTTCGGATTCATACCGGCAGCCGGTTCATCCAAAAGCAACAGTTTCGGATCGGTTGCCAGTGCTCTGGCAATTTCCAGCTTCCGCTGCTGGCCATATGGAAGGTTCGATGCCTTATAATCACGAAAATTTTCCAGTTCAAAAACCTTTAAAAGCTCAATGGCCTTCTCATCCATCTGCTTTTCTACCTTATAGTATTTCGGTGTTCTCAAAATACCATCCAAAGTTGAATATACATAATTATTATGCAACCCGGCCTTTACATTGTCGAAAACAGAAAGATTGGCAAAAAGACGAATATTCTGGAAGGTTCTGGCCACACCATGCTTATTGATTTCTTCGCAGCTTTTGCCTGTAATATTGTTTCCATCCAGTATGATCTGTCCTGATGTCGGCTTATATACTCCGGTCAATAAGTTAAATATTGTCGTTTTACCTGCACCATTCGGTCCAATCAAACCATATAATTCATTCTTCTCAATGGAAACGCTGAAATTATCTACGGCCTTTAATCCGCCAAAGGAGATTCCCAGACCTTCTACATCCAGTAAAGCCATATTATTTCTCCTTTCCATTCTTCTGCATGCCAAATTTCATTAATACCCTCTCTCGGAAAGAGATCAGCGCCGGTGCAGATGTAAACAACATCATCATAATAAGAATTACCGCATAGATCAGCATACGATAATCATTAAGATTACGAAGAACCTCCGGAAGTAATGTAAGAATTACCGCAGAGATGACGGATCCGCGAATATTGCCGATACCGCCCATAACAACAAATACAAGAATCATAATGGACTGGTTGTATCCAAAGTTCTTCGGCAAAGCCTGCAAAGAACTAAGATTATGTGCGTAAAGCACACCACCCACTCCGGCAATCGCCGCAGAAAGAGTAAAAGCAAGCAGTTTGTATTTTGTAATATTTAATCCGATCGACTCTGCCGCGATACGGTTATCACGGATTGCCATGATTGCACGGCCGGTTCTTGAATTCATGAGATTTAATACTACAAACAAAGCAATCAGCAAAAGAACAATGCCAACCGTAAAATTTGACATTTTCGGTGTTCCTGTAATGCCCTGCGCACCCTTAATAATTACTGTTCCGCCATCCATTCCCAGATCCATGCTGTCTTTCAGTGAGAAATGAGCACCATTTGCATCGACTCCAAAATACAGCGCATTGATCAGGTTTTTGATAATTTCGCCGAACGCCAATGTTACGATAGCCAGATAATCACCCTTCAGACGTAAAACCGGAATACCGATCAAAAAACCAAAAAACGCCGCGCAAAGCGCTCCGATAATAATGGCAATTGTAAAACTTATACCGGCTGGAATGCCACTGTTTTTCATCAGCATGGACCACGTTGCAGACGCAAAGGCTCCGACACACATAAATCCGGCATGTCCCAGTGACAACTCACCGGAAATACCGACCACCAGATTCAGGCTGACTGCCATAATACTGTAAATCGTTAACGGAACCAAAAGTCCTTTCATCAAAGAACTGACATTACCGCTTTTCAGAAATAACTCTACAATTACATATACAACGACAATCATTCCATAAGTAATCAGATTGTCGCGAAATGTTTTGGATTTAGACGAACTCATTTTCGGTTTCATTTGTATCACACTTTCTCCATAATCTTCTTACCAAGAATACCCGTCGGTTTCACAAGAAGCACGACGATCAGTACTGAGAAAACGATCGCATCTGAAAGCTTCGATGAAATATATGCCTTAGAGAGATTCTCCAAAATGCCTAAAATGATTCCACCCAGAAAAGCACCTGGCACAGAACCGATTCCGCCCAAAACAGCTGCTACGAATGCCTTAATACCCGGCATCGCACCGGTTGTCGGCGTCAAGGTCGGATAAGCCGAACAAAGAAGAATACCGCCAATGGCTGCCAAAGCGGAGCCGATCGCAAACGTCAGAGAAATGGTTTTATTAACATCCACGCCCATCAGCGTTGCGGCGCCACGGTCCTCGGATACAGCCAGCATAGCCTGTCCTGCCTTGGTCTTATTAATGAACGTTACAAGTCCAAACACAATAATAATACAGGCCAGAATAGTTACTATCGTTTCACCGGAAATGGTCAATGCACCACCGGCCAGCTTCACCGGCTCCAACGGAACAAACGACGAAAAGCTTTTAGGATTCGCACCAAATAATAGAAGCGCAAGATTCTGCAGCAGATACGATACACCGATTGCCGTAATCAATACGTTAAGAGAATTGGCCTGACGCAATGGCTTATAGGCCACTCGCTCAATCACTATGCCTAAAACGGTACATACCACCATGGAAAGAACCACGGATACCGGCATAGAAAGTCCCATTGAATTTAGTGCGAGAAATGCGGCATAGCCGCCGACCATAAGGATATCACCATGTGCAAAATTAAGCATTTTGGCAATACCATAAACCATTGTATAGCCAAGGGCAATTATTGAATAAACAGACCCCAGGCTGATACCACTCAGTAAGTAGGAAATGAAACTCATCATCTCTTCTTTACTCCTTTTCTATTCTTCGGTTAAAAATCACGAGCTTGCAGCGGTAACCGCCCCATCTGCCAGATACTAATAAAGGGTTGCTCACAATAAGCAACCCTTTATGCTTTATTTCATCATACGTCTTTTCAGTTTGAATTACAATCTGAAGAGTCGCTCAACGGAATAACGCTTACAATTATTCTACGGCAGTATATGCTCCGTCCTTAATTACTACAGCCTTAGGCTCCTTATCAACATCACCCTTGGCATCCCACTTCATTCCGCTACCAGTAAGACCATCATAAGTAAGTGATGCCATCTGCTCTTCAATTGCTGTTCCAATATCTGATACAGACTGATCCGGCTTAAGTCCTGCTGCTTCAATTGCCTTCTTTACAATATATACACCATCATATGCATCTGCTGCGAACTGAATCGGTGTTTCATTATATGCTTCCTTGTACTTCTTAACGAAGTTTACAGTTGCATCATCTGTTGCATCTGCTGCGAATGGTGTAAGAAGCATAAGGCCTTCTGCAAGTGAAGTATCAAAGTTTTCTACACTTAAGATACCATCCATACCGTCACAACCGAAGAACTTGAATCCCATTCCCTTGGCCTGTGTAAGAACCAAAGCTGCCTCTGTATAGTAGAACGGAAGGAAAACAAGCTCTGCGCCACTATCCTTCATCTTGCCAAGCTGTGTAGAGAAGTCTGTCTTGGAATCTGCAGTAAACTGCTCGTCTGCCACCACTTCAAGACCTTCCTTCGGTGCTTCCTGAACGAATGCATCATGGATACCGGATGAGTAAACATCAGAAGAATCATAAATGATACCAACCTTCGTTGCGAGCTTATGCTTTCCGATATACTCTGCTGACTTTGTGCCCTGCGCAGGATCAGAGAAGCATACTCGATATACGTTCTTCGGATTTGTGCAATCTACTGCAGATCCGGATGGAGTGATAATAAACATATTATCATTCTCAGCCTCAGTACCTACTGCAATAGTCGGTGCAGATGTTGTCGGTCCAACAAAAACCTGCATGCCCCAGTCCTTCAAAGAATTGTATGCATTTACAGCTTTTTCCTGATCATGCTCATCATCCGCCTTCTTATACTCTACCTTATAACCGTTAATACCACCATTTTCGTTAATCTCCTTAATGGCGAGCTCAGCACCGTTTGTTACAGCCAAGCCATACACAGCAGCGCCACCGGTTAATGGACCCTGGCTTCCGATCTTCCACGTAAGATCGCCCGATGCTGCAGCCGTTTCCGTGCTTTCTCCTGCAGAGCCTGCCGCAGCAGCTGTGGTTGTTGCAGCAGTTGTTCCGGATGAACCGCATGCAGTTAATGCGGTAACCATTGATGTTGCAAGTACGACACTCAATAACTTTTTCATAACATTTCCCTCCATGAGTTTCCCCTCTGAAACTTTTTAGTCATTATAAAAAAGCGACTAACAAAAGTCAATTGGTTTTATAACGTATTTTTACACATTTGGCATGTATAATAACCATAGGTTATTGCAATCATAAAAGTATCGGATAGAACTTCAAATATTCAATTGATTTATACTATTTATTGATCAAAACGCAGCCCGTGATTCTCAATACGCTTGTCGCGAAGCATAAGATCTGAAACCGCAGCGCCGGCAGATTTTCCCTCAAATAAAATTTTATTGATCTCCATAACAATCGGCATGGATACTTCATTTTTTTCAGCAAGTGCCTTGGCTGCCTTGGCCGCATAAACACCTTCCACAACCTGCCCCACTTCCTTCATGGCTTCTTCATAACTCATCCCTTTACCGATCATCACACCCGCCTTCCGGTTTCTGGAATGTACAGAGGCGCAGGTAACAATCAAATCGCCTATACCGCTTAATCCCTGAAAAGTCTCTACCCTGCAGCCCATTTTCACGCCAAGTCTTGTAATTTCCGCAATACCTCGTGTAATCAATGCAGCCTTTGTATTATCACCA
>ONLM01000204.1 GCA_900318695.1 uncultured Eubacteriales bacterium
CAATCGTCTGTTGAAAAGAGTACGTGATTTTGCCGATGTACGTTTCGACGGAAAGATCACAAAAGAAGTTGCGGATACCGCACTCGATATTTTGGATGTAGACAAGTTGGGACTGGATCAGAATGATAGAACCTATCTTATGACCATCATTGAGAAATTTAACGGCGGTCCGGTCGGTGTGGAGACATTGGCCGCTTCGCTTGGTGAGGATTCGGGAACCATAGAGGATGTTTATGAACCATATCTTCTTATGAATGGACTGATTAACCGTACACCGCGCGGACGGGTAGCGACACCGAACGCATATAAACATTTAGGGGTGCCATCACAGATAAGCTTGGATGGAATTGGATAAAGAAGACTGGAATACCCCGGTTTTCCTTGACTAGACGGAAAATCATGGTATAAAGGTTAAGAATAAATAACCAGGGGATGAAACCTATGTCAGAGAAAAACACAGTTGAAGTTGTCATAGACGGAAAGATCTATCAGTTATCAGGCGCAGAAAACGAAAGTTACATGCATGAAGTAGCCAGCTATCTGAATCAGAAGATTATGACCTTCAAGAGAGAATTGCCGAACTATAATAAATTGGAAGATAATTTAAAGGCATTACTTCTTGAAATCAATGTCTGTGATGACCTGTTTAAAGAGCGCGAGAAAACAAGAGCAGCAGAGCGGGATAAGGACGATCAGGAAAGAGAAGCCTATAGTGCGAAGCATGATCTTGTGAATATGCAGATGAAACTGGAAGCAGCGTTGAAAGAGCTTGCAGATACACAGAAACAGCTGGAAGAGCTGGAGCAAAGAGAGAAAGCCAGAATGAATCTTCTGAAAGAAGAGCATGGAGCTGAAAATAAAACTCTTTCTGACCGTATTATGAACAATGGAACGGCATCCGCTTCCAAGGTTTCTACAACTCTGCAGAAAATGCTTAAGGAAAACTGATCCGATTAACGGATACTACAGAG
This sequence comes from uncultured Eubacteriales bacterium, assembly GCA_900318695.1. Classification (GTDB taxonomy): domain Bacteria; phylum Bacillota; class Clostridia; order Lachnospirales; family Lachnospiraceae; genus Oribacterium. The sequence continues at coordinate 972 of ONLM01000204.1, forward strand.
GACTTATGATCAAACGAGAAAAAAGAGTTGAGCTGCTTGCTCCGGCGGGATCGTTCCAGTCGGTAGTGGCAGCGGTAAATGCCGGAGCGGATGCCGTATACATGGGCGGGCGCAAATTCGGTGCCCGGGCTTATGCAGAGTCCGCTAAGGCGGAGGAAGAAGATATGGTAATGGAAGCGATCCGTTATTGCCATCTTTTTTCTGTAAAATTATATATGACTGTCAATATACTCTTTAAGGATCATGAACTTAAAGAGCTTTTTTCATACATAAAACCGTATTATGAAGCCGGAGTGGACGGATTAATCATGCAGGATCTGGGTGCGATCCGCATGATTCGCCGGATGTTTCCGGATTTGGAAGTACATGCAAGCACACAGCAGACCATCGCCAGTGTACAGGGCGCCATGATGGCAAAGAAATTCGGAATGACAAGAGCAGTGTGCTCCCGGGAATTGAATTTGCGGGAAATACGTCGCATTCATGAGGAATCCGGCATGGAACTGGAAGTGTTCTGTCATGGCGCGATGTGCTATAGCTACAGTGGAGCCTGCTTTATGTCCTCTCTTTTAGGAGGACGTTCTGGAAATCGTGGCCGATGTGCCGGAACCTGCCGTCTTTGCTATGAAGTGGCAGGCAAGAAAGGCTATTATCTGAGCATGAAAGATATGGAAACCGTCGATCTGCTTCCGGAATTGATCGAGGCGGGTGCCTACAGTTTCAAGATTGAGGGCCGTATGAAGTCACCATTGTATACAGCCGGAGTCGTATCGGTTTATCGCAAATATCTGGATCGTGCATTGCAGTATCTTGACGATAAAGCGGAAGGAAAGGAAGCATCGTATCATGTCCGGAAGGAAGATCATGAGATTCTCCGGGAGATTTATGACCGTGGTGGATTTACGACCTATCTTGACCGTCATAACGGGAAGGAAATGATCGCAATTCAGGAAAAAACGTTCCGTGAAGTGAATCGGGCGGTAACGGATGTGATTGAAGAAAAGTATATTCGTAAGAATAAAACGATTCCTGTGGATGCCTATTTATCGTTATCGTTGAATCAACCGGCGGTGCTTACGCTTTGCGAAAGCGTTGTAGACGGAAAAACGCCTGTGACAGTAACTGCATATTCAGAGGAACCGGTGTGCGCTGCGGAGACGCATCCTATGACTGCAGATGACCTGGATGCGCGAATGCGGAAGACGGGTGGTACGGCATTCACCTTTGATCATGTGGAGATACAGATGGAAGATTCGGTATTTCTTCCGGTCGGTCAATTAAACCAGCTTCGGAGAGAGGCGCTTACATTATTTGCTGAGGAGAAATTACGTGGCTCGTCAAGGACATATCGGGAGGGATGACCGTCGGAAGAAGGACGGTTATTCTAAAAAGGAACGTGGAAAAACGATAAAAGCTTCTTCAGAAAGATCGCTTTCGAAAACAAAAGAGTCGGCGGTAAAGGCGCCGGTTTACGGATATGCGGCAGCGGATTGGCCGGTGGAAGTAAGAGTGTCAGTGGAATCCGATGCACAGCTTCAGGCTGTATTGGACCGGAAGGAAGTTCAGCTAATATATCTGGACGAAGCCGCTTTTTCCGATGAAACGCTGATCGACTATATCGGGACAATCAAAAATTCCGGAAAAAAAGCCGGGCTTCGTTTAAGAAGAATTGAAACAGACGAAGATAAGTCCCTGCGTTCGGATCGCCTTTTGGCGGCAATGGCGCAAAAGGGAGAGCGGAATCTTCCGGATCAGATTCTGATCCGTACCTTTGATGAAGCTATGCTGGTTTCAGAAACCCTTAATAGAACTGTAAAGCATATCAGCAGAGTCTTTGATTATACTGTATATGGGTATAACAAAGAAGCAATTCTGATGCTCCGGGAACTCGGGGCAGAGCAGCTCTGCATGCCGATAGAACTGAATTTCCGGGAACTTCAGGGACTTACCGAAGACGCCGGTATGCCATATGAGGTTCTGGTGTATGGGCATTTGCCAATGATGGTCAGTGCAAACTGTATTCAGAGAACTTCGGCACAGTGTGATCATCAGAACCGGATTCTGAAGCTTAGGGACCGAATGGGCAAAGAGATGAAGGCACGGTGCTATTGCAAGTATTGTTATAACCAGATTCTGAACGCGGACCCGCTTGTACTGTATGATCTTCCGGGGGATGTTCTTGCTTTGCATCCGCTTGCAGTGCGATATGATTTTACGGTAGAATCCGGGGAAGTTGTAAAAAAAGTATTGGAGGGTATGGTTCCTTCTGCCATGACAAGAGGACATTTCCGCCATGGCATAGAGTAACGTATATGATTAATCTTTTTATTACGGCATCCAAATACATAAGTTTATTACTGGTTGTACTTTACACTTACTGCAACTTCCGATATCTGTCCATTCCGGACCAGGAAGATGCGGAGCCTCTGTGCAGATGGCAGTTTAGGATTATTCTGTTGATCCATTTTTTGATGAACTGCATTATCTTTTTGAAGACAGAGGATGTAAAAACACTCATCTTTTATGGTGCGCAGCTCATATTCTTTATAGGATATGGGCTGTTATTCAAAACACTTTATCCCAATGTTAATCGTTTGCTGCTGAACAACACCAGCTTTTTTATAGCATATGGTCTCATTATGCTGGAACGGCTGAGCTTTAATAAAGCCATTAAGCAGTTTGTGATCATTCTGGCTGCGGCGTTGTTTTGCATGATTATCCCGTATCTCATTGATAAAATATGGGATCTTGTGAAATGGAGATATTTTTTCGCCCTATTTGGTATAGGTATGCTGATGGTTGTATTCGTCATGGGTGCAACGAGCTATGGCGCCAAGATGTCGATTTCTGTTGCCGGACTGACCTTTCAGTCATCGGAAATTGTCAAAATCAGCTTTGTACTCTGTACGGCCGGTATGCTGAATCTGGCGGAGAACTTCAAAGATATTATGAAGGCCAGTGCGGTAGCGGCATTGCATATGCTGGTATTGGTGGCCTGTAAGGATCTGGGATCGGCCTTGATTTATTTTCTTGCTTATCTCGTGATGCTGTATATTGCAACCAACCGGAAAGTATATCTTTTTCTCGGCTCTTTTGCTGCCATGGGAGCGGCGGTTGTTTCGTATAAGCTCTTCAGCCATGTACGGACGCGAATCTATGCATGGATGGATCCGTGGGCGGATATTGACAATAAGGGGTATCAGATCACGCAATCCCTGTTTGCAATCGGCACAGGCGGTTTTGCCGGTTTGGGACTGTATCAGGGACTGCCGGGAAAAATCCCGATCGTAGAAAAGGATTTTATCATTTCCGCTATTTCCGAAGAAATGGGAGCGGTGACGGCAATCTGCATTACACTGGTATGCTTGGGCTGTTTTATGCAAATGATGATGATTGCTACCTACATGGAATATGATTTTTACCGTCTTGTTGCTGTAGGACTTGCCATCGAATACATCGTACAGGTATTTTTGACTATCGGCGGTGCGATAAAATTTATTCCTTCTACCGGCGTAACGCTTCCGTTTGTCAGTTATGGAGGTTCTTCACTGGTTTCCAGTTTTATTGTTTTTGCCATTATTCAAGCGCTTTATATCATACAGGGCAATGAAGATGAAATGGATGAGCAGGAAGCCATGGAGGATTATGCGGAAGATCCTATGGAGGATGAAGAAGATTACTACGATGATTCGGAGGATTATGACGAGGAGGAAGAATCCGAGGATGAGGATTATGAAGTAGAAGAGGTGCCGGACGATGAATTCAGGTAGATCCCGTTCGGGGAAGAAAAAGTCCAACCAGAGCATTGTGGCCTTCATTTATTTCTTTGCTTTGCTGTTTTTTGGCATGATCGCTTATATGATCTATTTCATTGGATTTCGGGCAGAAGATCTGATGGGAAACAGCTACAATGCCCGTATGGATGTATTTAATAACCGTTTTATTCGTGGATCCATTCTTTCTGCAGACGGACAGGTTCTTGCAAAGACGAACGTTCAGGAGGAAAAGGATCCGGAGAGCGGTGAAAATAAAAAAACAGAGATCCGGGAATATCCGTTTGGAGATCTTTTTGCACAGTCGGTAGGATATAGCACCAAGGGAAAGACCGGTATTGAAGCGCTGGCTAATTTTTATCTTATGGAGTCCAACTCCAATCCGGTTGTACAGGTTGCAAACGAAATTACAGAGACAAAGAGCCAAGGCGATTCTGTGGTAACTACATTTGACACGGGTCTGCAGAAGGTTGCATATGATGCACTCGGAGAGAAGCGTGGTGCGGTTATAGCAATGAATCCGCAGACCGGGGAAGTACTGTGCATGGTTTCAAAGCCGAGTTTTGATCCGAATACGATTGTACAGAACTGGAATGCGATCATTGCAGATGAGAATGCCGGTGCACCGCTTTTGAATCGCTGCACACAGGGACTATATGCTCCGGGCAGTACATTTAAGATTATTATGACCCTGGAATATCTTCGGGAACATCCGGACTATTCGGATTTTCATTATAACTGTAAGGGACTGTATCAAAATGAGGAAGATCCGGCCTATGTAGTTCACTGCTTCAATGGTGAAAAGCATGGAAAGGAGGATCTGGCACAGGCATTTGCGAATTCGTGCAATTCCGCATTTGCGGAAATGGGAACGGAAATCGATAAGAAAAAGTTAAAAGATACAGCTCAGAAACTTATGTTTAATGAAAAATTACCGGTGGAGCTTCCGTCCAGCAAGAGCCGCTTTACGGTGACAGAAGAGTCGGATGCATGGACGATGATGCAAAGTGCAATCGGACAGGGAAATACTATGATGAGTCCGCTTCATGAAGTCATGATCACTTCTGCAATTGCCAATAAAGGTGTGCTGTGCGAGCCTAAATTATTGACGCAGGTTTTGTCTTCGGACGGTAATTTGGTCAAGACATTTCCGGAAGCCAAAAAACGGACGCTTATGACAGAAAGTGAAGCCGATACGCTGGGCGCCTTTATGCGTAAAGTAGTAACCGAGGGAACTGCCTCCAAATTCCGTAAGGCGAGTTACGAAGCAGCCGGTAAAACGGGTTCGGCAGAAGTGACGGATAACGGAGTAAAAAAGACCAATGCCTGGTTCACCGGTTTTGCGCCGTATGAGAATCCGCAGATTGCAGTCTGTGTAATTGTCGAAGATGGAGAAACCGGCGGAAGAACAGCGGTGCCGGTTGCCAAGGCGGTTATGGACTA
>ONLM01000203.1 GCA_900318695.1 uncultured Eubacteriales bacterium
CAGGCATCTGCATCAGGAGAAGGAAAGGTACTGAACATTCAGTGTTGGAATGAAGAGTTCAAGTCCAGATTGACAGATCATTATCCTGGATATGAAGTTGTGGATGGAACAACCGGTAAGATTGGGGATGTTACCGTAAAGTGGACCATCACACCATCTGCAGACAATGCATATCAGAATAATCTGGATCAGGTACTTCCGGAAAATGAAAATGCTTCTCCGGACGACCGTACCGATCTATTCCTTGTAGAGGCAGATTATGCAAAGAAGTATGTAAACTCGGAAGTAGAGGTTACCGTACCGGTCAAGGATCTCGGTATTACAGAGGATGAGTTAAAGAACCAGTATCAGTACACAAAGGATGTTGTAACCGATGCAAACGGCACACTTCGCGGACTTTCATGGCAGGGCTGTCCTGGCGTACTTATTTATAACCGTGAAGCGGCAAAGGAAGTGCTTGGTTCGGATGATCCGAAGGAAGTGCAGAATTATGTAAAGGATTGGGATACCTTCAATGCGACAGCAAAGAAGCTGAAGGACGGTGGCTATAATGTGATGGCTACGGTAAACGACAGCTATCGTGTATATTCCAACAACACCAAGACTCCTTGGGTTGTAGACGGCACCAAGATCAACATTGATGAAAACCTTATGAAGTGGGTAGATGACAGTAAGGCACTTGTAGAGGCCGGTGAGACCGGAACCTATGATCTTTGGTCCGATGACTGGAGCAAGGGCTTCTATCCGGATGGAAAGGTATTCTGCTACTTTGGACCGGCATGGCTGATCAACTTCTCTATGGCTGCCGATACCGAAGGCTCTATTGCAAACAAGGGCGCCTGGGGCGCATGTGAAGGACCGCAGGGCTTCTATTGGGGCGGTACATGGATCTGTGCAGCAAAGGGCACCGATAATCCGACACTCGTAGCAGACATCATGAGAAAGCTCACGGTAGATGAGAGCATCATGACCGATATCGTTAAGAAAGACAGCGATTTCGTAAACAACAAGCCGGCAATGGAAGCAGCTGCAAAGGATGATTCCTATGCATTCAAGGTTCTGGGCGGTGAAAATCCTCTGGGAATGTTCTGCGCCGGTGCAGATAAGATCAGTCTTTCTAATATGACGAACTACGATCAGGGCTGTAACGAGGAATTCCAGCATGCCATGAAGAACTATTTCGACGGCAACGCCACAAAGGACGAAGCACTTGAGGTGTTCTATAAAGCAGTACAGGAAAAGTACCCGGAGTTAACGAAGTAATGACCATGGCCTGTCCGGTCGTCCGATGCCGGACAGGCGATTTTTTGCAAAAAATCAGGTGTTTTTCCCGTTAAATGCCTGCAAACCACATGCGAGAAGGGATTTTTGCAGACATTTATGAATGAGAGAGGATATAAGCATGAAAAAAGGAAGCAAAGTAGTGCAGTACAACCGCTGGGGCTATATCTTTCTGATCCCCTTTGTTGTGATTTATACCATTTTTTCTTTGGTGCCGTTGTTCAGTACCATTTACAACAGCTTTTTTGAAAACTACAAATCCGGTCTGACGCATATCGGCCCGAATTTTGTTGCATTCGGAAACTATATCAAAATTCTGTCCAATGCGGAACTCTGGCAGTATGCAGGAAACACCATGATCCTGTGGATCATTGGATTTATTCCGCAAATCATTGTGTCCCTGTTATTGGGCGCATGGTTCACGGATCCCTCCCTTCGGTTACGATATCAGCAGTTTTTTAAAACGGTGATCTATCTTCCGAATCTCATCATGGCAAGTGCCTTTTCCATGCTTTTTTTCACACTCTTTGCAGATAAAGGACCGGTGAATTCCATTTTAATGCAGCTCCATATTATCAAGGAACCGTTCACCTTCATGGCCAATGTCACTGCAACGCGTACACTGATCGGCTTTATGAACTATGTCATGTGGTTCGGAAATACGACCATCCTTCTGATGGCCGGTATGATGGGAATTGATCAGTCACTTTTTGAAGCGGCGCAGGTAGACGGCGCCACATCGACCGCTATTTTCTTTAAGATCACACTGCCGCTGCTCCGCCCGATCCTGATTTATGTACTGATCACATCACTGATCGGTGGTATCCAGATGTTCGATGTACCGCAGATTCTTACAAACGGTACCGGTGATCCGGCGCGGCATACGATGACCATGATCATGTGGTTGAATCGACATCTCTACAATAAAAACTACGGTATGGGCGGTGCACTTTCCGTGCTTCTGTTCATCATGACCGGAATTTTGAGCATGCTGGTATTTAAGTTTTCAAGCAGTAAGGAAGTCTAAGGAGGTACGGTAATGAAAAGAGAAACTGGTATGAGTGTACAACTTAGACGAAGCATCGCATATACGGTTCTGGTGATCCTGAGCTTTCTTTGCCTGATTTGGTTTTACATTCTTTTTATCAATGCAACCCGTTCCCATGCGGAGATGACCCGTGGCTTCACACCGCTTCCGAGTACGCATCTCCTGGAGAACTTCCATAGCCTTTTAGGCGGCACACTGCCGATCTTTCAGGGCCTTTTAAACAGTTTCATCATTTCTGTTACGACAGCGGCGCTCTGTACCTATGTTTCTACCATGACGGCGTATGCGATTCACGCCTATCATTTCAAAGGAAAGAAATACATCTTTACCTTTATTCTTATGGTCATGATGATACCGACACAGGTTACAGCACTTGGTTTCGTACAGCTTGTGGATAAGATGCATCTGATGGATTCGTTCATTCCGCTGATTCTTCCGGCCGCTGCTTCTCCGGTAACCTTTTTCTACATGAAGCAGTATATGGACAGTGTACTGCCAATGTCTCTGGTGGAAGCAGCCCGAATTGACGGAGCAGGAGAATTCCGTATTTTCAACCAGATCGTAACCCCTCTTATGAAGCCGGCCATTGCCGTACAGGCGATCTTCTCCTTTGTCAGCAGCTGGAATAACTACTTCACTCCGGCCCTCATTCTTCATAAGGATGTAAAGAAAACGCTTCCGATCCTGATTGCCCAGCTGCGTTCCGCTGACTGGCTGAAGTTTGATATGGGTCAGGTTTACGTCATGATTGCATTTTCCATTTTTCCGGTCATTGTCGTATATCTTATTTTGAGCCGCTATATTGTAGGCGGTGTAACACTGGGCGGTGTGAAGGGATAATGCCTTTAATTGTCCCCGGTTTCATTTTTTATTCTCTCTGATTTCAACAAAACGCCCTGCACGGTATGACCGCGCGGGACGTTTTGTTTTCCGGAATTCTGCTGTACAACGCGCCCTTTCGTTTCGCATGCGGGCGGGTTATATCGGAGAATTAAATTTTCTTTTTCTTTTTCTTGGAACGCTCGGCTTCCTCGACCTCTTCTTCCTCGAGATTCTGTGTTACCGTCATTTCCTGATTATGGATATGGGTACGCATTAAAGTAACGGCGGTTTTGGCATCACGATTGCGGATGGCCTCCAGGATCTCTTCATGCTCCTGAATCAGAGTGCCACGCTGCTCTTCATCCTTAATATACTCAAGACGATAACGATACATCTGCTCACGAAGATTATTGATCATCTGTACCAGACGGTCATTGCCGGAAGCGGCATAAATAATGTCGTGATAAGCCTCATCGGCTTCGGCGATCTGCATTTCGGTACCGTTGGAAACAACCTGACGGAAATGAACCTCGGCATCCTGCAGTTTCTGCAGTTCTTCGTCGCTGATCCGGCGGCAGGCAAGGTTTGTGGCAAGCTCCTCCAGCGCACCACGGACCTCCAGAGTATCCTGCAGATTCTTTGGAGAAATGCGTGCAACCTCTGCGCCGCGGCGAGGAATCATCAGAACCAGACCTTCCAGTTCCAGCTTTCGGATGGCTTCACGAATCGGTGTACGGGAAACGCCCAGTTTTTCTGCCAGCTGTATTTCCATCAGACGCTCACCCGGCTTCAGTTCACCCTTTAAAATGGCCTGACGAAGAGTATTAAAAACCAAATCCCGGAGTGGGAGATATTCATTCATATTCACTGTAAATTCGCTCATGATAGTAGTTCCTTCTTAAAATAATGTCGGTTAAATGACGATTAACGCCATGGTTCTGTCAAATAGACTTGTTTGCATAAACGCCGGTCTTCACCAAAGCGTAAAGTTTCATAACAACGTTTCGCCGCTTTGGAATCATCAAAAATACCGAATACGGTCGGACCCGAGCCGGACATCATACTGTTCAGTGCGCCGCATTCCCGCATTTTATCTTTAATGGCTTCAATTTCCGGATAAGCGGTGCATGTCACGCGCTCCAGAATGTTGCCCATGTTTTCGGCAATGCTTCGAAGATTCTGTTCCTTAAGACCTTGGATCACCTGATCCACATCCGGATGCGCTTCCGGCGGCTGTTCTGCAACATGCAGATTTTGATAAACAAATTTGGTGGAAACAGAGATCCCCGGTTTCGCAAGAACGATACTGCAAGGCGGCAGCTTCGGAAGAGGTGTCAGTACTTCGCCAATGCCTTCGCTCAGTGCTGTGCCCCGCATCAGACAGAACGGCACATCCGCGCCGATCGTTACACTGCGTTTTTTTAATTCTTCTATGCTAAGACCCAGTCGAAACATTCGATTGATGCCATAGAGCACCGAAGCAGCGTTGGTCGATCCTCCGGCCATACCGGCGGCCACAGGGATGACCTTTTTTAATTCCATGTGCACGCCTTCGTGAATGTCGAACTCGTCCATGAGAAGTTTTGCGGCTTTTACCATGAGATTGTTTTCATTTGTCGGCAAAAACGCGAGATTGGTATGCAGCGTGATTCCGGGCTCCTTTGTCCGGCGGAGATCAATGTTATCATGCAGTTTTACAGTTTGCATGATCATACGCACGTCGTGATATCCGTCCGGTCGTAACCGGAGCACATCCAGCGATAAATTGATCTTTCCATACGCCTGCAATTTCAGAGAATCCATAGTGCCTCCATGCAGATGTGTTTTGTATACAGTATAGTAAACGATTCTTGTCAAGATTGCAAGCGGATTGCACATGAATAAAAACAAAATCGTGCACCTGCACCAATACAATGTCGGTTTTTTAGTAGATACTACTCACAATGCACGAAGAAAATGAGACGGAACGGACTTTTTTCATCTGACGTTGAAAACCGGTTTGGGAAACACCGCGTGGATTTACTTTTTATATCAGAAAATTAACCTCTTATACCAAAACATTGTATAGAGGATCCGGATATGTAAAATAAGAGACATAGAGGAGGCGCCAATAAGAATGAAGATAAATATTGACGTAGACGATTCTTTGCAGGAGGACAGGATAACCATCCACTGCCGGGAGATCACCGAGGAAATTATCCGGCTGCAGCGTCTGTTGGCGGAACAGCATCCCCGAGGACAGACCCTATCGGCTTATATAGACGACACGGAATACTTCATAGATGTGAATTCTGTGTTATTTATGGAAGCGGAAGGAAATTACATATCTCTCCATACCACGCAATCGATCTACAAAATACGACAACGCCTGTATGAACTTGAAGAACTACTCCCCAGAGCATTTGTCCGCATATCGAAATCCACCATTGTAAATACGGATGAAATCTCTTCGATAAAGAAAAATATTGTGGGAGCGAGCGAAGTAGCTTTCCGAAACTGTCCGAAGAAAGCATTTGCTTCAAGGAATTACATCAAATCATTACTACAGATTATGGATGAAAAGAGGTTGAAAAATGGATGAAAAGAAAAATTTCAAATTTCGTGATACTGCGTTAGGAATACTGCTTATCGTGCTTGCACTATGCATGCTACTGAGCAAAACAGAGATCTTTCATAACATTCCGGTGTTGAAGATCGGCTTATGTTTCGTTATTGCAATGAAGTTTATGGAATCCATGCGCCGTGTAAATTTTCTTGGCATGTCCGTTTCGCTTGGCGTGGCTGTGTGCCTCTTCCAGGGGGAATTGGGACTTGGAGAAGTAAACTTTATCATCATTCTGATGGCATTTACGCTCATTGGCGTTGGGCTTTCCATGATTTTCAAAAGGAAAGGGATGTTGGCCTATGACACAAGAACAAATGATGATTATTTCCGAGAAGAAAACGGAGCGGATACGGGCTGTTTCAAGATAGAAAACTGTATGGGGACCAAAACCGAATATCTTCAGATAAAAAATCTCCATTCCGGAAAAATATCAAATTCTCTTGGAAACATGAGTGTTTACTTTAATGGAACCACGGTTTCGGAAGAGGGAGCCATAATAAAGGTTGAAAACGGAGCCGGACAGCTTTCGGTATATTTTCCAAAGGAATTCAGGGCAGGTTTTAGATCAACCAACGGCCTTGGGAAAATTGATATCCACGGTCGTGGCTCTGTGGAGGCCGATCAGCCTTTGGTGAATGTTAACGTGGATAACGGCCTCGGAAAGATCGATTTCTATTTTATCTAAGAAAAACGGATTTATAGTACAAGCCGGTCCGTAACCGGGAATCAAAGAATTCCATCCGGAAGAGGGGCGCTTCGTTTCTAAAGATTTTCTAAAGTTATAGAATAAGGATTGACGGCATGACAAGTTGTCACTATACTAATGCCGTTACAAGAGGTGACAACCTGTCATGAATTATTCTCTGAATTCTTTTTTTATCGGAGAAAATGCTATAGAAAGGAAGAAAGGACTATGGCGACGGAACGTTTTTTTAAGCTTCCGGCAGAAAAACAGAAACGTATTCTGGATGCGGCCCGGGAGGAATTTGCGAGAGTTCCTTTTGAAGAGGTATCCATTAACCAGATTATAAAAAATGCGGGTATTTCTCGCGGCAGCTTCTATACCTATTTTGAGGATAAAGAAGACCTGATTGATTTTATCTTTCAGGAGCAGGAGCGTATGGCATATGATTCCCTGAAACAAGTGTGCCTCGATTGCAATGGGGATTACTGGCTGTTTCTCCGGAAATGGCTGGAGTTGACCGTGAGTTATGGTGAATCAGACATTATAAAGCAAAGTGTTGCAATCTTTAAGACGTGTGGTTTCCGTAACCTAGATCGGCAGTTCGGACATGTGAGAGACGATTCACACCGGGAGCGTAATAAGGCGGCACAGCAGGAATTGAATGACTGGCTGTACGCACATGTGGACCCGGATATTGTGGATCTTACCCGGAGCCGGGAGGAAGTCGATATCCTGTTTCATGTAACGCTTAAAACACTATTCACCACCTTACTGCATATTCTGCTTTGTGAAAGCAAGGAAGAACAGAAATTGTGCATGCAGGATTTTTTGCGTTTTGTCGAATTGATAAAGTACGGTGCCGCCGGAAAAAAGTTAAGAGAAAACACGTAGCCGAAATGAAAATCGGGAAAGGAAAAAGCAGGGCGGGAAAGGTCAGCCGCACTGCATCATTACATAGGAGAAACAAATGAAAAAGGGATTGAAAATCGCAGCAGGAATTATTGTTGTCGGTGCGTTAGCCGCACTTGTTGTGGCTCGTATCATGAAACCGGCTCCGGAAATGCAGACCAAGGAGCTTCCGGCTGTCAATATTACGAATCCGTTTTCCGGTGACATCGCCGAGGAGACGGCATTGATGGGAACGGTTCATCCATCGGATACCTATTATGTTATGCCGAAAGCCAGCGGCGAACTTCTGGAAATCTATGTGACGAACGGACAGTTTGTAAAGAAGGGCGATCCGATTGCAAAAATCGATAATCAGAAGCAGATCGACGCGGCCAAGGCATCCTTGGATGCAGCCAGAGCTTCCGCGGATGCGTCGCAGGCGCAGGCCAATTCTTCGCAGGATGCGTTGAATCGCATGACACCGCTTTATCAGGCTGGTGACATTTCCGCCCAAAGCTATAATCAGACGGCCAATACGGCAGCAGCAACGGCGAATCAGGCCAAAGCGGCCAGGGCGCAAGTGGAAACCGCGCAGTTAAGCTATGAAACACAGATGGAGAACGCGATTGTAACAGCGCCTGCAGACGGAACGGTACAGAATGAGGATATGTCACTGAATACCATGGTTTCACCGCAGAGCCAGCTTTGCGTTATTACCGGTTCCGGACAGAAGGTCATCAACTTTAATGTCATTGAAGAAGTTATGAATAACATGAAGCTGGGTGATCCGGTTGTCGTAGAAAAGAACGGCAGTGAGTATCAGGGCAGTGTTTCCAAGATCGGAGAAGTGGTCAATCAGCAGACCGGACTTTTCCCGGTAGAGGCAAATCTCGTCAATGCCGATGCTTTGTCCGACGGATCGACGGCCAAGCTTCGGGTTACTGCAAAGAAAGCAAACAATACGATGCTCCTTCCTCTGGACTGCATTTATTATTCCGGCGGAAATCCATATGTCTATACCTATAAGGATGGTCAGGTAAAGCGTGTTTTTGTTACCACCGGAATCAATGATAAAAAGAACATTCAGATTCTTGACGGTATTACACCTCAAGATGACATCGTAAGCAGCTGGACCGATGAAATTTATGACGGGGCTTCGGTTCGCCTTTCTTCAGAAGTTATGAAGAATGCGGAGAATGCTTCTGCCGGAGCGGCAAAGCCGGAAGATGCAGCAGAGCATGCGGCAGAAACCACAAAGGCCGCAGAACAGGAAACCACAGCAGTAGCAGAGACCACCAAGTAAGGCATCGGAGGTTAGCATGCATAAAATAACGGAATTTGTATTACGAAGACCGGTCACCACCTTTCTTGCGGTACTGAGTCTTGTCTTCTTTGGCTTCATGTCTCTGGTGAATCAGAAAATGGAGCTCATGTCCTCTATCGACATGCCGATGATGATCATTACGACCGTGTATCCCGGTGCGTCACCGGAGGATGTGGATAAATTGATTACAGGTCCCATCGAGGATGCGGTATCCATTCTTTCACATGTAAAGGACGTACAGTCCACGTCCAGTGAAAACATGGGCATGACGCTGGTACAGTATGAATACGGCACCGATATGGACCAGGCCTATGATGATCTGAAAAAGAAAATGGATTCGGTGAAGTCCTCTCTTCCGAAGGAAGCGGAGGCACCGAACTATCTTTCCATGAATATCAATGAACAGCCGTGTATTACCCTTTCCATCAACAATCCTATGCAGGATAATCTGTACAATTATGTGCAGAATGATATCGTTCCGGAGCTGGAAAAGGTCAGCGGCGTTGCGTCTGTATCGTCTTCCGGCGGTCAGAAACAGTACATCAAGGTCGAGCTCATTCCGGAAAAGCTGAAGCAGTATAAGCTCAGTATGCAGACCATTGCGCAGACTGTGCAGGCTGCGAAGTTTACGTATCCGGCAGGGAATACCAATTATGGTTCCCAGAAGCTCAGTGTCAGCAGTTCTGTGGATTACGAAAATGTGCAGGATCTCCAGAATATGCCAATCATTACCGGCACCGGCGATACCATTTATTTAAAGGATATTGCGGTAGTCGATATGAGTCAGGAGGAAAAGAGTAGTATTGGCCGCTATAACGGACAGGATACTATAAGCCTCAGCATTACCAAGAACCAGAATGAATCCGCCGTTACGGTTTCCAGACGTATCAAGGCGCAGATCGAAGCCTTAAAGCAAAGGGATAGTCATCTGGAAGTCATCACCATCGAAGATGATGCAGACAACATTATCAGTTCCTTGAAATCCGTATTTGAAACTATGATTATGGCGGTTATTATTTCCATGATCATCATTTTCATTTTCTTTGGTGACTGGAAGGCATCCCTTATCGTCGGAACCTCCATTCCGTTGTCCATTCTGGCTGCCTTGGTTGCCATGTGGGCTATGGGCTACAGCCTGAACATGATCACCATGTCGGCTCTGGTTCTCGGCGTTGGTATGATGGTCGATAACTCCATCGTTGTATTGGAAGCTTGTTTCCGTGCCATGGATAACTTCCGGGATGTCAACAGCCAGAGCCGTCGGGGAGCCGCACTGGAGTCGGTAAAGACCGTGGGAGAATCCGTTCTTGGTTCTACGATTACGACCTGCGTTGTATTCATTCCATTGAGTTTTATGAAGGGGCTTTCCGGACAGTTCTTTGCACCGCTCGGTTTTACCATTGTGTTCTGTATGCTGTCCTCCCTGCTTTCCGCGATTTCCATCGTGCCGATCTGTTATGTTCTGTATAAGCCGAAGGAAAACACCAAGGCACCGGCATACAATACGATTTCTCGTCTGCAGGAGTGGTATCGGGGAATCATGGATCGGCTTCTGAATCATAAGAAGCTTGTCATGTTTACTTCGGTTGCCATGCTGGTTCTCAGCCTGTTCCTGGCCACAAAGGTTCGTGTGGAAATGATGCCGCAGACCGATGAAGGTACGGTTTCCATCTCCATCAAGACGCGTCCGGGTCTTCGGATTGAAAAGAAAAATGAAATTATGGAAAAGGTGGAGCAGCTGGTTGCTGCCGATCCGGATACCAAGAACTATACAGCCTCTGCCGGCAGTGATGATCTTTCCGCCACGTTCTATGGGAATGGCGGCAGCGCTTCCGTGAATGTAAATCTGAAGAAAGATCGCAGCATGAAGACAAAGGATGTGGCAACCAAGTGGCGTAAAGCCCTGGACGGTACGCCGGATGCGGTTATTTCGGTAACATCCAGCGGTATGATGTCCTCTATGTCTACATCAAAGGATACCTTCCAGACGAACCTTACTGCGACGGATCTCAATAAGCTGAAGAAAGCTTCCGATGAGATCGTGGAGCTTCTGCAGGCGCGGAAGGATGTAACCGCTGTACACAGTTCACTGGAAAATGCGGCGCCGCTTATTAAATTCAGTGTGGATCCGATCCGTGCTGCAGCCGAAGGCTTCAGTCCGGTACAGGTAGGTCAGCAGCTGAATCAGATGATGACCGGAAGCAAAGCCATGAAGATGCAGGTGGATGGTCAGGATGTGGATGTCACGGTAGAGTATCCTCGTGATGAATTCGATGACCTTCGTAAGGTAGAGGATATTCTTCTTACGACACCGGCCGGAAAGCAGGTGCGTGTGGCAGACCTCTGTGACGTTCGTTTTGCCGATTCTCCTTCGGGAATCAGCCGTAAGAACAAGCGTTACCAGGCAAGTATTACCGCTGATTTCACCACAGAAGCCAATGCAGGAAGTTATAATGAGATTCAGAATAATGTCATAAAACCGGCGCTTCGCGATGGTGTTGAGATTTCCCGCCTTTCTTCGGATGCACAGATGATGGAAGAGTTCCAGTCTTTGGGTACGGCCATTGCCATTGCCGTATTCCTGATCTGGGTTGTGATGGCGGCACAGTTCGAGTCCATGCGGTTCTCTTTCATGGTCATGACCACGTTGCCGTTTGGTATGATCGGTTCCTTCCTCTTCCTCTGGCTCTTTGATTCGACGATTTCTATGCCGTCCCTTCTTGGATTCCTGATGCTGATCGGAACCGTAGTAAACAATGGTATTTTGTATGTGGATACGGTAAACCAGTACCGTATGGGTATGCCGCTTCGCCGTGCTTTGATCGAGGCGGGTGCTACACGACTCCGCCCGATTCTTATGACCACGCTGACCACGGTCGTATCCATGGTGCCGATGGCTGTCGGGTTTGGTGATAATGGCGCCATGATGCAGGGTCTTGCGCTTGTAGATGTCGGCGGTTTGACTGCATCAACGATCCTCGCTCTTCTTATGCTTCCGATCTATTATTCCATCATGGATAAGAAGAAAAAGAACGTGCAGAGAGATATCCCGGATGCCGGCTATATGCAGGGAAAGGATCCGAGACAATACTATCAGCAGCAGGCTGCAGAAGAATGGGCCCGCTACAATCAGGTTGATGAAGATCCAAGCTAAAGAATGTTCCCCGAAGAAAAGAATCCGTAGAGAGGTACAGAATGAGAAGAATACGCAAGAAAAAAGAAACTACATGCATGCTGACGGCATTGCTGTTATCGGCAGCGTTTGCGAATATGGCGTATGCCTCAAACAGAGGATCCATTGATTATGCGCCGAAGCAAGTGTCCTATGAACGGGAGCGGACGGCGGAGGAATGGGCCAAGCTTCGGGACCAGAACATCAGCTGGGACGAACTGCAGGATCTCGTGCATGAATATAATCCGACGGTTTCCAAAGCCTGGCTTGCTTATCGCGACAATGAAAACTCCGACGCATTCAATCTTGATTATGATCATGCGATGCAGTCCATTGAGGATGCCTATGATGCGGCATTGGCGGCCAGCAACGGAGACAGCGTCAAGGAAGCTACGGCAGAACTGAATCGTGCCCAAAGCCTCACCATGTCCGGCATTGACAGTACATTGCAGAACAGTGACGCACGGGTTGCGGAAATGAATGTACAGTTGTCTGAGCTTGCCATGACAGAAAAGGTGCGGGAGGGAATCGTTTCGATTTATACAGGTGCACTGCAGACCGAGCTTTCCAAACTGACTGCGGAAAACAAAGCCGCAAAGCTGGCGTCGGCACAGCGTCGGGAAGCGGCCGGTACCGGAACAGAGATTGAGACGATGACCGCAGAGAAGGATGCAAAGGATGCGGAAGCCGCTGTACAGAGTACGCAGGCTGATGAGATCAAAAGCCGGCAGACGCTGCTTGTGAACCTTGGATTTAATTATAATGCGAATCCGACCATTTGCGCCGTACCGGAAGTGAGCGAGCAGGAGATTCTCAGCATAGATCCGCAGAAGGACCAGGCGACAGGACTGGGCAACAGCTATGCCTATAAGATTGCATGCCGGAAGCTTGAGGTGACGGAAAGCGAAAGCGGTAAGGCGGCACAGGAGCTGTCGGTAACAACAACCCGGACAAAGGTCCAGTCGGATATGACCAGTGCATACAATGCGTTATTGACGGCAAAAAACAGTTATGATCAGGCATTGCTGAAAAGCCAGAATGCGAAGGAAAGCCTTGCGGCAACCGAAAGAAGTGTGGCCGTAGGTGCAGCAAGTGCCCGTGACCTGGAGGATGCCCGGTACAATGCTTCCGCAGAGGAGATCAATGTATCGCTTTCGAAATATGCCATGCAGAAGGCCTACTTCAGCTATTGCGCATATCGTGATGGTCTGGCCGGACAGGGATAAGACAGGAATATGATGAAGCATTTTATGAAATTGAAAAACAACAGAGCCTTAATGACAGTGATGACGGCGGTCCTTCTTGTTTCTTCTGCATCGGAAGCCATGGCCGCACAGCGTGTAAAATCCGTGATTCATCCGTCACCGCTCTATAACGGGCAGGGCAGTACGGCCGTCAACGGCTATGAAGCCGATGGCCGTCCCGTATCGGTGGATGCCGAAACCTGGGCATTGCTGAATGACTCGGTGATCCAGTACGATGAACTTGAAAATCTTGTAAAATATAAGAGCAGCATCGGGCAGAACCGGCAGGTGCAGGCGGAGACCGGCCTTCAGCGGAGCATGAATGATCTCGGGCAGGCACTGGGCGGCAACATTGGCGATCTCAGCGATCTGGCTGCACAGCTGAAAGAAGACGGCCAGACCGTAGCGGCCGAGATGGTGCAGGCGGAGATAAAGGCGGTTCAGAGCAGCAAGGCGCAGATCGAAATGTCCCGGCGGACGATCATGAGCACGACCGATTCCAGGATGTATGGCGGGCAGCAGCAGTTGCTTGCCGGCGTACTGCAGATGTTTGTAGGATATCAGAGTCTGCGCGAGCTGGATCATATGTACGGGAAACAGGTGGAGCTGTACCAAAGCATGTATGATCTTGCGCTTCGGCAGCAGCAGACCGGTTTGGAAACCGCTGCCAATGCCTCTGCAGCGTTGTATGATCTCGAGAAGGCGAAACTGCAGTACAGCAGTAATGCGGAGAAGCTTCGTTCGCTCCGGGTAAGTCTTGGAACCATGCTGGGATATTCGGAGGCAGATGCGGAGAATCTGACCATAGGCACTTTGCCGGCATACGATCCGAATTACATTGCGACACGGAATCTGCAGGATGACATGAATGTGGCCCGACAGCATAACAATGCGTATGGCAATGCGTATCGCGGTGCCATGCAGGACAAAAATATTACCGGTTATACCGATGCGAAAATCGATTACCGGGAAACAGCGCAGAACCTTGGTGTAACCATGACAAGTCTGTATCAGAATATGCAGACCGCCGCGGCAGAATATGATGCGGCGCAAAGCGGAAATCAGCTTGCGGCGCGGCAGAAGGATGCGGCGGAACGGCAATATGCCGCCGGCATGATGGGACTTCCGCAGTATAAAGGCGCGCAGGTACAGGCTATTGCCGCCGAAATGTCTGCCAACATGAGTGCGGTCAATGCCGCCTCTGCCATGGCTTCCTATCAGTGGGCTCTGAAAGGTGTACTGTAGAGACGGTGCGGAAGCACAGAGCCGATCGAATGCGCCGGGAGGCAGCTTTTTAAAGTCGGTTTTTTCGGGACGGCGTTTGCCGTCCTGTTTTTTGTATAGCGGGAATGCTGCCAGTCAGGGATGTCCGGCTATGTACATTTTTTTGCCGGACACATACGGTATAGTAATACCGGAATGAATCCGGAAGAAATACGGATGAGAGGCGGAAAGCGGAGAAGTGCCGGGAACATGCCTCGTTCGCGGTGGGATGTAGTCGCGTTTACGATTATAGGAAGCCGGTTGACTTCGTAGTATAATGCTTGACATGTTTCCCTTAAGAGCTTAAAATACAGAAAGATATAAAAGAACATTTGTTCCACGGAGGAATCACAATGGCTGCAAAGAACAGCAAGGCTCCTGTCAGCATGACAAAGGACCATGAAGAAAAATTAAAAGCCCTGGATGTGGCTTTGACACAGATAGAAAAGAACTTTGGTAAGGGTTCCATCATGAAGCTTGGCGAGTCTGCAAGCGCCCTGAATATTGAGACTGTTCCGACGGGATCGCTGTCTCTGGACATTGCATTGGGAGCAGGCGGTTATCCTAAGGGACGTATCATTGAGATTTACGGTCCGGAATCTTCTGGTAAGACAACATTGGCACTGCATGCTGTTTCTGAGGTACAGAAGCGCGGCGGTATAGCCGGTTTTATCGATGCGGAGCATGCATTGGATCCGAAATATGCGGAGAATATCGGCGTTGACATCGATAATCTTTATATTTCTCAGCCGGATTCCGGAGAACAGGCACTGGAGATTGCGGAGACCATGGTACGTTCCGGCGCTATGGATATTCTGGTTATCGACTCGGTAGCCGCTCTTGTACCAAAGGCGGAGATCGATGGCGAGATGGGCGACAGCCACGTAGGTCTGCAGGCGCGTCTTATGTCGCAGGCGCTCCGTAAGCTGACTTCGGTTATTGCAAAGTCTAACTGCATTCTGATCTTTATCAACCAGTTGCGTGAGAAGGTCGGCGTCATGTTTGGAAATCCGGAGACCACGACCGGTGGACGTGCACTAAAGTTCTATTCATCGGTACGTCTGGATATTCGTCGTGTGGAGACTTTAAAGCAAAATGGCGATGCTGCCGGAAACCGTGTACGCGTTAAGGTTGTCAAGAACAAGATTGCGCCACCGTTCAAGCAGTGTGAATTTGATGTAATGTTCGGTGAGGGAATTTCCAAGGCGGGAGATGTTTTGGATCTTGCCGTTAATGAAAACATTGTCGAGAAGAGCGGTGCATGGTTTGCCTATAAAGGCGAGAAAATCGGCCAGGGCCGTGAGAATGCGAAGGAATACTTAAAGTCAAATCCTATGATCATGGCAGAAATCGAAGGTGCCGTACGTGAGAAGTATGGTCTTCCGAAAGATGAGTTTGCAGAGGCAGAAGCCGAGGCTGCACAGGCTGCCGCTGCCGCCGCTGCAGAAGCAGGTGAGGAAGAATAATTACCGGAGCAAAGCTTTGCTTTGCGATGGTATAATAAGAAAGCGGGGAAACCGCTTTTGGGGGGACGCGGCATGGCCGGGTCCCTTTTTATATTCGCGATAAGGTGTTTCTTCTTTACTCAACTGCAGGTCTGGCCAGTGATTTGTGCGATTCCGGCTTTCCGGACACTGCGTTGGCTTTAGAAAATAGTAAATAATACGGTGAAAGAGGAGTGAGTAGAGCACCGCTATGCCGGAGGCTGTTCTGCTCTTTAGGAGTTTGGATTGAAAACAGTAGACGATTTTTTGAAGGAACATGGGGATGCGGGGGAAGAACGTTCGAAATTTAACCTGGATCCGGAGAAGCTTTCGGAGCGGCAGAAGCTGCTGAACCGTTGTCGGGAACGTTGCCTTTATCTTATTGAAGAAGCGGAAAAAACGGAGGCGCGTCTTCGGGAGAAACTGCGAAAGTCCGGAAAATATCCGGAGGATATCATTGACGAGACCATGGAGTTTCTGAAGAAATATGATTACCTCAATGATGAGCGTTTTGCCCGCCGCATGATCAGCCAGTATGAAAAAACGAAATCGCTGAAAGAAATCGAACAGAAATTATTTCAGCGTAATGTCAGCAAAGAGGCAATCCGGCAGGTGATGGCGGAATATAAAGAAGATGGGAATCGTGCGCAGGATGCAGAAATGGAAGCCGTACGGAAACTGATTCGGAAGAAATGCCGTAATCTGGAGGAACTGGATCGGGATGCCAAAAAAAAGTTGTATGCTTCCCTGATGCGCAAGGGATTTTCCTATACGATGGTTGCAAAAGCTCTGGCGTTGGAATGGGATGAATGACGCTTGCCGCTTTGCTGTGCAAAAGACTAAGTTATTTGTGTTTGTTTTTTGCATCATAATAACGGATAGGAATGTCGAGATTATATAGAGAAGGAAGGCAGCATGACAGAGGGACATTTGGAAAACAGTAAAGAAACGGTGCTGATCGAAGGGAAAGGAGAGAAAAACAGGAAGAAGGAGATAAAACAGAAACAAAAGTCACGGGCCGATCGTGTCCTTTTCGTTATGTCGCTGCTTCTTCTTTTTCTGGAACTGGCCAAGCAATATGGAATATTAATGATGGAGGGACGGGGACAATATAATGTGTGGTATTTCCCGTTTCAGCTGTGTTCCATGCCGATATACCTTGGCATCTTAAATTACAGGTTCCCGTCACCTGCGTTACGGACTTTTATCCGGGATTTTGGTTTCATGGGAGGTGTGGCCTCTTTGATCGTGCACAGGGGATTGATCCATCCGGGGTATCCGTTGTTGACATTACATGGTTTTGTCTGGCATATTCTGCTTGCTGGCATTGCTATATATTTGACACATGCGCAGGCCTGCGAAGAATCGCGAGGCATTTTCCGAAAGGAAGCGGGCATCTTTTTTCTTGCGGCATTTTTAGCGGAAGGAATCAATGTTCTTCTGCATCCGTACGGAGATTGCGATATGTTCTATATTAGCCCGTATCATAACAGTACGCAGATTGTTTTTTGTGATCTGGAGCGAATCACAGGACGCCCGCTGGGCATCTTACTGTATCTTTTGACGGTTCTTTTCGGAGCATTTCTGGTGCATGAAGGATTTCGCAAAATATTGTTGACAACCAAAATTTAATTGTGTACAATCATTTTATCAAATCAAAGAAATTTTGAAACTCATCCGGTAACGACCGGGCGGGTCATAGATTCCCAAATCGTTGTGTAAGCACGGGATTTAGTATTTTTGATTCTTACATCATACATATTTTTGAATTTAAAGGAGGAAATATCATGGCAGCAGAGAAGGTTACAAGTGCAGAGTTTGAGGAAAAGGTTTTAAAGTCAGACGTTCCGGTTCTGGTTGATTTTTGGGCAGAGTGGTGTGGCCCATGTAAAATGCTTTCTCCGATCATCAATAAGGTTGCAGATTCTGCGGAGGGCTTCAAGGTGATGTCTGTAAATGCGGATGAAAATTCGGATCTTCTGGATCGCTACGGCATTCGTGCCATTCCGACACTTATTGTATTTAAGGGCGGCGAGGCAGTAAGACAGTCCACCGGATTTATCCCGGAGGAGCAGGTCAGAGCACTTATAAACGATTAATGCATTTTCCTATCCCGGCCGGTGAATCCGGCCGGGACATTTAAAAAAGAAGAGGTGACAAATGAAAGACGTGATCATTATCGGCGCCGGTACCGCCGGCCTTTCGGCAGCCATCTATACGGTTCGTGCCGGAAAGAGTGCATTGGTATTGGAAGCTGCAGCGTATGGCGGACAGATCATTAATACGCCGGATATAGAAAATTATCCGGGCATTGCGCATATTTCCGGTTTTGATTTTGCGACCGGATTATATAACCAGGCCAAGGATCTTGGAGCGGAGATCGTATTTGAACGGGTTACCGGTATCCGGGAAGAGGGAGATCACAAGGTGGTTGAGACCGGAAACGGACAGCAGTATGAAGCAAAGGCCGTTATTATTGCAACCGGTGCAAAGAACCGTACCTTGGGACTGCCGATGGAGAAGGAACTTGTGGGAAAGGGCGTATCCTATTGCGCAACCTGTGACGGCATGTTCTTCCGAAACAAGGTCGTGGCAGTAAACGGCGGAGGAAATACGGCAGTTGAAGATGCTGCATTCCTTGCAAACTATTGTGCGAAGGTTTATATCATTCACCGCAGAGATCAGTTTCGCGCGGATGAAGCCGAAGTAGAGCGTCTCCGCAAAAAAGAAAATGTGGAATTTGTATTAAACAGCACGATTACAAAGCTGAACAGGGATACCAATGGACTCACATCGATTGAAGTGGCCGACAAGATAAGCGGAGAGACCAGAACACTGGAAATCGCAGGATTGTTTGTGGCAATCGGTCAGGCTCCGGACAATTCGGCTTTTGCCAATGTTGCAAATCTGGATGAAAAGGGATATGTAACAGCGGGCGAAGATCTGCTCACAGGCACGCCGGGAATTTTTACGGCGGGTGATTGCCGTACCAAGAGCGTACGTCAGTTGACTACAGCAGCATCCGACGGTGCTGTGGCGGCGCTTGCGGCTGCGACATATATTGATGCATTAAAATAAATCTTTCGGAAATGCCAAACGATTGATAGAAATGTACGGAATTTCCGTCAGTTTCGGATCCTCTTTGCGTAGATTGGAACGTTCAGGGCGATTTTATTTCTCAAAATCTAATTGCAGGTTCTGTGAGGATATGTTACCATACGGGCGGGTTATTTTAAAAAATGTAGTCGGAGGAAACTGATCATGGAAGATAAATACGAGTCGCTGAGACTGGAGAAACAGCTTTGTTTTCCACTTTATGCGTGTGCAAAGGAAGTCGTAAGAAGGTACAAACCGTTCCTTGATCAGCTCGATCTTACCTATACCCAGTACATTGTTATGATGGTTATGTGGGAAAAGAAATCTGTTAATGTAAAGGAACTTGGCGAGAGCCTGTATCTTGATTCCGGTACACTTACACCGCTTCTGAAGCGCCTGGAGAAGAAAGGGCTGATTACCAGAGAACGTTCTAAGTCCGATGAACGTGCATTGGATGTGAACATTACAGAAGAAGGTGAGAAGATGCGGGATCTGGCGGTAAGTGTACCACGGGAGATGGGTGGCTGTATCCGTCTTACGAAGGAAGAAGCAGAGACATTATACAGACTTCTTTATAAAACGCTGGGCTGTGTGGAAGATTCCATTCACGGAATGGATAGAAACGAATAAATATTTTGGAAATTGTTTCCGGTCAGAAAAGGACGGGGAGAGAGGCAGAGATCCGAGGGGATCCGGTGCTTCTTTCTCCGTTTTTTTGCTATTCCGGAAGTGCAAACTTTATATAAAAAAACTGCATTTTTAAGGATGACAGCAGTGTGCCATATTATTGACAGTTATGTTGATTTTTTATAAAATATAGTGGTTGAGTTAATGGATATTGAAAAAATATTTCCGATAAAGTCGATATGAATATGAGAATTTGATAAGCTATTTCGAGCACTTTGTGGTGAAAATGCCGATTTTTCGCAGAGTGAATGAGCTTACCTTCACATATTTGTACATTAACAAGTAAATAGTGGAGGAGGTACACATAGTGACCCCAGTAGGAATTGCAGCTGCGATTGCAGTTGCCGTTGTGGTTGGTATTGTCGCATTTTATTTCGGTTCCAAGAAGGAAAAGGATAATTACGAAAGAACCGTAGGTTCAGCCGACCAAAAGTCAAGAGAGATCATTGACGATGCAATCCGTACCGCAGAAAACAAAAAGCGTGAAGCACTTCTGGAAACAAAGGAAGAAGCGCTGAAGGCGAAAAATGAACTTGATCGAGAGATCAAGGATCGCCGTAAGGAGATGAATGAACTCGAGCGTCGCACCTTAAAGAGAGAGGAAGCTTCTGAAAAGAAGGCGGTATCTCTGGAACAGAAGGAAAACGAGCTCGCAAGACGTCAGGAAAGAATTACAAAAAAAGAACAGGAAGTAGAAGACCTGCACAATCAGAAGGTGACGGAGCTCGAAAGAGTTTCCGGTCTAACCCGCGATCAGGCAAAGGCCGAGCTGCTGAAGTCTGTGGAAGAAGATATCAAGCATGATACTGCGATGATGATTCGTGAGTACGATAATCAGGCGAAGGAAGAGGCAGAAAAGAATGCAAAGAATTACATCGTCGATGCCATTCAGCGTTGCGCTGCCGATCAGGTTACCGAATCTACCGTTTCGGTAGTACAGCTTCCGAATGACGAGATGAAGGGCAGAATCATTGGACGAGAAGGTCGTAACATCCGTACGCTGGAGCAGCTTACCGGTGTGGAACTGATCATCGATGATACGCCGGAAGCAGTGGTACTTTCCGGTTTTGATCCGATTCGCCGCGAGGTTGCCCGTATTGCTCTTGAAAAGCTGATCGTAGATGGCCGTATTCACCCGGCCAGAATCGAAGAAGTTGTTGAAAAGGCACAGAAGGAAGTTGACGAGACCATTAAGGAAGAAGGCGAGGCCGCTGTCCTGGAGGTTGGCGTACATGGCCTGAATCCGGAACTGGTAAAGCTTCTGGGTCGTATGAAGTTCCGTACATCCTTTGGCCAGAATGCATTGCGTCATTCGGTAGAGGTTGCACAGATTTCCGGTCTTCTTGCAGAGGAGCTTGGCCTGGATGTCCGTATGGCAAAGAGAGCAGGACTTCTGCACGATATCGGTAAGGCAATCGATCATGAGATGGAAGGAACACACGTACAGCTTGGTGTTGACCTTTGTAAGAAGTATCATGAGAATGAGATCGTAATCAATACCGTGGCATCTCACCATGGCGGAACCGAGCCGACATCACTGATCGCAACGATTGTTGCTGCTGCGGATGCGATTTCTGCAGCCCGTCCGGGTGCGAGACGTAAGTCCCTCGAGACTTATACAAATCGTCTTAAGGAACTGGAGGAGATTACGAACTCTTATAAGGGTGTCGAAAAGTCTTTCGCTGTACAGGCAGGACGTGAGGTTCGTATCATGGTTGTTCCGGATCAGATTAATGATGATGAGATGACAATTATGGCACATGATATTGCAAAGCAGATTCAGGATCAGATGCAGTATCCGGGTGTAATCAAGGTCAATGTGATTCGCGAATCCCGTGCCGTAGATTATGCAAAATAAAAAATCCCGATTGTGAAATTCAGTCGAAACAGAAAGAGATCCCTCTTAGGAGGGGTCTCTTTTTATGATCTACGGCAAACGTTGTCAATCGTGAGAATGGAGGTGGACGTAATGGAAGGCTCGAATGAAATAGGATTATGATTCCGTAGCGCCTTTGAAGTGGAGCAGGAATCAACGTTTCTGATCATCTAAGGAAAGGCTGCGTAATGCATCGGGATCGATATGCAAATGTGTTGCAGCATAATCGTGCAGATCATCATGTCGGGCGGCAATGTCATCTGCGATTTTCAATACCCGTTGTTTGATTGTGGAAGTGTCAGCTGCACTGGTTTCGCTTAGTTTGCGGAACAGCATGCGATCCTTTTTCGTCAGGTCTGCGTCAGAATCATGTTTTTTTAATGCAATCCGAAGCATTTTTCTTCGGATGAATTTTTCCAGTATGATGTTGTCGCGCTCCCGAATCCATGCGACAAAAAGAATGAGAAGCATAAAAATGCCCATATATCCGAGTACGGGATATAAAATACCGACGAGTGTTTTGAAACCGCCAAAGCTGCACAGGAATCCGGCGAGCGTAATGCCGGCCATAAAAATACGCATTTTCTTAGGATCGGTTCCGGCAAAACGGCGTGCTGTTGCATAGTACAGACTGAAAGCGGTGTTAAAAATCAGTGCGAAGATAATAAAAGCATAGAAAAAAGAAAGCACCGGTGAAAAATCATGCATGATTGTAAGCATAGGGATTTCGGCGTTGACAACAGAGTCCAGACGAAAATACAGTGTCAATGCAGCCATGACGATGATCAGTCCGACCAGTGCACCACCTAAAAGGCCGCCACGTTCGGCAACCGTAATACGGACCAGAGAACCGCCTAGGACAAAAGCCATGGAAACACCGGTCATGGCGCAAAGTGTAAAGTAATTGATTACCGAAAGAAAAAGATTTGGAATCGCCGGACGAATCGTATGGGCGCTCGCTTCGATTGCTTCATAATTATGCGGTGTAAAAAAGATAATATAGAAAGAAGTGAAACAAATAATGCCGATGATCAACGGGGTAAAAATTCCCAGTACGGCTGTGATTTTTTCAAAATCCAGAAAGGAAACGAGAAAAATCAAAAGCGAACAGAGCAGGGTACCGGCCCAGAAAGGAAGGCCGAACTGCTGCTTTAGATTGGCACCGGCACCGGCTACCATGACAAACCCCATAACGAAACTGGCAAGAACCAGTGTAAGGTCAATGATACGATTTGAAACAGGATGGGAGATTTCTTTCAGAACATCCTGATGACTTTTGGATTGGTAGTAGCAGCCGAGGGTAATTATAACGCGACCGAAAAATACATTTAGTGCGCCAAGCAGAAGTACTCCCAGAATGCCCTTCCTGCCAAAAGAAAGAAAATATTGTAAAAGATCCTGACCGGATGAAAGCCCTGCGCCGACCAGGACACCAACATATGCTAAAGCTACTGTGAAAATTTGTCTCAAAAATACCTCCTTTGAATGCCCAATGAGTTACCGGATTGCATCGATAAATGCAAATAATGTACATGATAAAAAGTATAACAGAACATAGTAGCTGGTTTATTGAGGATAAGCAAAAAATTTCATAACGAAATTATAAAAAGAGTATAAACTAAAAATAGATAGAGAGATTTTACAGAAAAAACCTGAAAAATGAGGAGACCCCGGGAGATCGAAAAAGATCCGCCCGGGGCAAATTATGAAAAATCTAATTATGCAACCTAACAAATTTGCTAAAGATCTGTTGGGATGTTTTTGGTGACTTTCACTATGGTTATACTATATAAATTAATTATGAATAAATTATGAACAAATGGCAAAAATCGTAGAATATTGAAGAAAAATGAAAAAATTATAGAATTCATAAGAAAATAAGTGTTAAAAATCTTGTGTCGGACCGGATTGAGAAAAAAGTATCCTTTGATATGCATTAAAAATGTACTATTTGAAATTAGAAACGCCGGCGGATTCGCTGCACAGGATGGAAAAGTTTAAGTTTTTTGTACTAAAGGCAAATATTTTCCCGGGAAATGCCGATATTTTGCTTATAGTCAGAGTTTGTATATATCGGCTGTGCGTGTTCCGCAACACAATGTACACGGGTGTATGGCATAGCATAAGTGAGTGGCAAATTCTTTGACCCACATATTTATATGGATATGTTCATGAAAGTAATGCAGAGAAAATTTGATCGCCAAGGGCGATTGCAGGAGGCAGTAAATGCAGAGTAGAATTGGGTATAGTGCAAGTCCGGATATAAAAGCCGCAGTCGAGGAAGCAACCAGAGGTATTTCGAATCCGGCCGGTCTCATTATTATGACCGATTATGAGAGACTTCCAGAGATTTCCGCATTGATTCGTCGCAAATATCCTAATGCAGAAACCATTGGTACGACGGGCACCAGCTACTTCAATGCCCAGTCCTCAGATCACAACCTGATCATTACTGCGTTCCTGGAGGGAGCTGATTGCAGAGCGGGCGTGATTACCAGATTAAGTTCTGCACCGGCCGGTGATCTGGCAAATCTGGCGGAGGCATTGCAGGAAATTCATGCAGAAAGAGAAAATTCTGTCGTGATTCAGTACTGCACTAATGATGAAGAGCGTCTTTGCTCAACACTGGATATCGTGCTTGGTGTCAATGGAATTCACATGGTTGGCGGGTCCGTATTTGGCTATCCGGAGGGAGCGGTTGGTCAGGTTTCGGTGAACGGTCATGTCTATGAGGATGCCTGTGCTTTCCTTGCGGTCAAGAACCGGACCGGAAAGGTGAGAGTCTATCGTGAAAATATTTACGGCAGAACCAAAAAGGCACTTCCGCATATTGTTACAAAGGTTGACCTGTCCAACAAATCGGTTCTGGAGATTGATCACAAACCGGCCGCACAGGTGTACAGTGAGGAACTTGGTATTCCGAGGGATCAGATTATTGACAATGTCCTGAATAATCCGATCGGGCGTTGTGTAGGAGATCAGATTTATATTTCGTCTATGAAGACGATGCTTGACAATGGAGGTATGACCCTCTTTAAAAGATTAAATCCAAATGATACAATTTATTTCCTGTCCCTTCTCGATTATGAAGCGGTAAACAAGCGGACCATCGAGCAGGTACAGAAAGACTTTGAGAAGATATCGTTGATCGTATCGTGTAACTGTATTTATCGTTATATCCTCTTTACAGGTAGGGGCTACTACAATAAGTTTTTGACAGATATGGCCAGACTTGGACCAAATGTCGGAAATATTGGTGGTGGTGAGCAGTTCGATAAACAGCACGTGAATCAGACTATGGTAATGGCCGTATTTGACTAAGGGGGATTAAGAAATGTTTGGAAATAAGAAATTTGAAGCTGCACCGGCAAAGGTAGCACACGCAGATTACGATGGATTAAAGAAGGTAGCTCAATATGCGATCAAGCAGAAGAATATGCTTCAGCAGGAAGAAATGAAGACATCGGATGAGTTAAAGGGAATCCGGAATTCTTTTGACATGGTTCGTCAGAAATCTCAGGATGTTTCTTCCTCTGTAGAGAGTTTCCGTGATCAGTTTAACCGTGTAAGAGAGATCACCGACCGTTTTGATACAATCATCAGCAAGATGTCAAGTACGGTTACCGATTCGCATGATTCCATGAATCTGGTTCGTCAGAAATCCCAGGATGTGTACGAGACCATTGAGTCGGTAGAACAGGTATTTGAGGAGTTCCAGAAGAGCTTCGCAGACATTTCCAAGAAGGTTGAGGCCATCAATACGATTGCCAGTCAGACAAACCTTCTTGCCATCAATGCTTCCATCGAGGCAGCCCGCGCAGGCCAGGCCGGCAAGGGATTTGCAGTGGTAGCCGGAGAGGTTAACAAGCTTTCTAAGGACATTAAGGATCTGGTTGAGTCTATCAATACCAGTATGAATGTTCTGAACGAGAATAACGGGAAGCTTAAGGATTCTATTGAGAACACAAGAACGGCCATCAATGAGTCACAGAATCAGGTTAATGAGACCGATTCTGTTGTAGAGTCGATCAATGGCGTTGCACAGGATATTGCTACCGGCAATCAGGAAATGGTTCAGGTATTTGATATGTGCGACCGCGACATCGACGGCGTGATCGGAAGTGTACAGGATTCCAGCGCATATTACGATAAGGTTGACAATGATATCCGTAATATGATGGGTGATATTACAAAGAAGGGCTTTGTATTTGAGGATTTGAACAATGCTATCGAGCAGATCGCACCGCTGGTAGATAGTCTGAAAAACTGATTTCGGACTGCGCACCTCAGAAAGAACAATCAGACGCGTGAGATCGTTCTCCGCCGGTTGAGTTCGGAAATGTTTTATGGTAATTTAATAGCCAGGAATATAAAGCGGCAGGAAGCCATTCCTGTCGCTTTTTTTGC